>NZ_CALEMX010000489.1 GCF_937910335.1 uncultured Gimesia sp.
CAATTTTGCTTAGCACTGGCATAGGGTAATGATATGCTTTTCTGGATTCCAGAAGTCCGAATTGTAACCAAGAATGTATCATGGGAAAGCTCAAGAGATAGTGAGTTCAAGAGGGAGCTTAAGAATGCTTTTGGGGAACAAGAACTGCTTGGCTGGTTCGAAGAGTTTACTGCGGTGAAAGAAAAATCTTAAAAATGATTTATCGATACTCATGTTTAAAGAATAACAATAAACTAGAGGATATTGACAGACTGACTGCC
The DNA here is from genome assembly GCF_937910335.1 of uncultured Gimesia sp. GTDB lineage: Bacteria > Planctomycetota > Planctomycetia > Planctomycetales > Planctomycetaceae > Gimesia. The sequence goes on from NZ_CALEMX010000489.1 coordinate 261, forward strand.
TGATTTCTTGAAATCACAATAATATTCGATGGGTGGCTCATGTGGAGAGCTACTTGTCCTGTATGATAATAATCAAAGTGCTGATGGATACTCGTTTTCTACAAAAAGGAAATCTTAATTCACCTATTCTTATTTGAGGAATAAATCGATTCAAAAGTGAAGAATCCCTTAAGTATCATGGGAGCAGATGAATCTGCTTGGATTTGAATTCGTCTTTTACCACGTTTTTATAAATCAATCGGGCCGAAGAGCTCCAAGTTATTTTGCTGAAAAAAAGGAATTAGAATGCTGTATCTACATCAATCCAACCGTATCGAAAATCTGTTCGCGAAGCTCGTTGAAATAATTCAAAGTCCTCTCGACGATGTCTTTCAGCCAGAGACCATAGTGGTTGAAAATTCGGGAATGGCCCGCTGGCTTTCTCATCATGTTGCTCAAAGTCTAGGCATTTCGGCAAACATTCAATTCTCGCTGCCCGCCAGTTTTATCTGGACCATGTTGAGCAGTCAGTTGGAGCAGAGTCATCTGGAAGTGGGGTTCAGTAAGAATAGCCTGCTCTGGCTGGCCATGAAATTGATCCCGGAACTACAGGATAAGGAGGGTTTTGAGGCAATCAATCGTTACCTTCAGGGCGCTGATTCCGAAATAAAAACATATCAATTAAGCAGGCAAATCGCGAGGCTCTTTGACCAGTATCTGGTCTATCGACCCGAGATGGTTCAGGATTGGGAGTCAGGTAAAAAGGACGGCTGGCAATCTGATCTGTGGCGGGCCATGAAAGAAGTGTCCGGACGGCCTCACTGGATCAATCTGTCGGACGAATTCAGACGGAGCATTGAGCAGAAAGGGTTCGATAAATCTAAACTGCCACATCGTATGTCACTGTTTGCGATGTTTTCGATGTCACCACGTTACCTAGAGTTGCTTGGGTTGGTTTCAGAGCATGTTGATGTCCATGTATATATCATCAATCCATCATGCGCATACTGGGGGGATATTGTTTCTGAAAAAGATCTTGCCTGGCTAAGAGCCCGGTGGGAAAAAACGGGCAGGGATGATGTTTCGGAAATATATGAAGTCGGTAATCCATTACTCGCATCAATGGGAAAGCCCTGCCGGGACTTCATTGATCAATGGCAAGAGCAGTTGCACGAAGAGGGACTTTCCGACTTCAGGGATGACAGCCATGAATCGTTACTCGCGCATTTGCAGAATGATATTCTCAACCTTCAGAATCGAGGAGCTGGCGACATCGATGCACTCACTATCCCGCTGGATCACTCACTGGAAGTGCATGCCTGCCATGGCCCGATGAGGGAAGTCCAGGTGCTACATGACAGGCTTTTGTCGCTGTTTGATCCGTCACGGAAAGGGCGTAGTCTGAACGATCTGAAGCCGCAGGACATCGTGGTGATGGCTCCAAATATCGATCAATATGCCGCATCCATTGAAGCAGTCTTTGGGGCATTAAGCGGTCAACGCGGAATTCCCTATTCCATTGCAGATCAGTCGATTGCCACGCATCCATTGATAGAAACTCTGCTTGCATGGTTGCTGCTGCCTGATGAACGTTTCGAAGCCGATACTGTATTGGGCTGGCTTGAGCTGCCGGCGGTAAAGGCAAAACTTCGTCTGGATGATAATGCCAGCGAGCGCATCCGTCACTGGGTCATAAACAGCGGGATCCGTTGGGGCATAGATGGGGCTCATAAACAATCGATGGGACTTCCTGCTAATGAACAGAATACCTGGCTATTTGGCCTTAGGCGTCTCTCCATAGGTTATTCCATGTCAAGTGATGTTGACCTCTTTGGTTCTGTGGCCCCTTTCATTGATATCGAGGGTGCTGAAGCCGAATGGCTTGGGCAGTTGGAAGCTTTCATTCATCAACTTGCAGACATACGACATGAGCTTAAAGAGCCGGCAACCGTTATCGATTGGCAACAAAGGATTAACCGCATCATGGATACATTTTTTGAAACCGATGACCTGGATGAGCTATTGCTGAACAACGTTCGAGAGTTGCTGGATACACTGGCTACCACGGCAGAGACCGCCGGTTACAGCGGGACGATGAGTTTCCGAGTAATGCATCAGCACCTTTCTTCCGCACTCTCAGCTGCGACTTCTTCATATCAGCTGCTTTCCGGCAGGGTGACTTTTTGTAATATGGCTTCAGTTCGCTTCATGCCTTTTCGGGTAGTCTGCCTGTTGGGCATGAGTGATGACAGTTTTCCGCGGAACGAGTCTTCACCTGGTTTTGACCTGATTGCAAAACAGCCACTAAAAGGGGATAGATCCCAGAGGGCTGACGACCGCTACCTGTTCCTCCAGTCTCTGCTTTCTGCGCGTGAAGTGCTCCACATTAGTTATGTGGGTCGAAGTCAGCGGGATAATTCCGAGCGAATCCCTTCGGTCGTGGTCAGTGAAGTGCTGGAATATATTCAGCAGGGGTATGTACTGGACAATGATACGCTACTAAAAAGAATTCAATATGAGCATCCCCTGCAGCCGTTCAGTGCAAAAAATTATGATGTGAAATCGGGTGATGGTAGTTATTCCAGCGAATGGCTGGAGAGAAACATCAGTACCAAATCGTTTGCCAGTGATGCATTACCTGCTGCCTCGATTGAACAGGATCAGAGATCGGTTTCGATCCGTAGTTTGAAAAATTTCCTGGAAAATCCGGCACGACATTTCTTGAAAAACAGCCTGGGAATTCAGTCCGCTGAATATACTTCGTCTGTCGAGGATTCGGAACGGTTCGAGCTGGATGCCTTGCAGTCGTATGGACTGAAGAACGAATCTCTGGGGAGATTACTCGATGACATAAACCATGAAAATGGGTATGAATTATCTACTGCCCGTGGCGAGCTGCCCCACGGACTGGCTGGCTGGAATAGTTATAACAACGCGATTGACGGTGTTTCTGATCTCGCGGAACGGGTCAGGCAAAGACATTTAGGTGATAGTGTAGACATCGAAATAAATCTCGAGATTCAAGGTGTTTCGATTACGGGATTACTCGGCGACGTGTCCGGTGGAGGTGTTCTTCGTTATA
>NZ_CALEMX010000490.1 GCF_937910335.1 uncultured Gimesia sp.
ATGATTCGAGCCTGGATCGATTCCTGGCTCAACCCAAATGGGAAATATCGGCTTAAAAACGTTTCGGCTTCGCTTGTACTGGGTTGCATGAAAGCGGGTTGCATCATGAAGCTGTGCCCGGCTCCTTTGAATATTTTCAGCTCGAATTTTTGGCCTTTTGCTTTTGCATTCGCTACGAACGCCCTTTGGTGTTTGTAGAGATGATCTCGATCGCCGAACATGATCAGCGTTGGTGGAAGCGGTTCTTTCGTCAAAATACGGGATGCCGACATCTTGAGTGCATCTTCGGCGGGATGTAGCAATTGCCAGTCTCGCTGATTGAACTGTTTTAAAATTTCTTGAAAACTCTTTATCTCGGACGGCTCGATATTCTGCGCTTCTCCCAACGTTGCGGCAAGTTGAATGAGATTCGCACGATGATCCAGGGGCGTCGCGTATTCGTCGGTTTTGTTTTTGATAAACCGCAATAGATGCGGAGTAAACGTGGGCGCCCTGGTTTTAGTCGCATTTAAGAAGGAGTCCATTTTGACGAACCAGATATCGATTCCATCGAAGGCAGGGCAATACAACACCAGCGCATCAGGACGTGGCGATACCGAAGGGTCGTCGTTGGGATCTTCAAAAGAAGTATTGATGTAAGATTGTAGTGCCAGGTCTCCGCCGCCGGAGGTTCCTGTTGCAACAATTCGTTTTGGATTGATGCCTAGTTGAGCGGCATTTTTTCTTATATATCGGATCACACTTTTGGTGTCTTCCACCTGAAGTCGTGGCTGGGGCAGTTTGGTAATTTCCTGCAAACTCAAGCCAGGCAGTTTCCCCGAATTCACATTAGCGAGTAGCGGTTTGATGATCACCATGCCCTGCTTTCTGAAATGCTCGCGCTGTTGTGGAATGCGGCAGCGAAAGATTACCAGAGCCGACCGCTTGTCTGAAGCTTTCCAATCGTCCGGATAAAAAACAGTGAGTGAACGCTGTGGCGTCTGCTTGTAGATCATCCGGGTCGTCTTGACCTGCGCAACCTGAGTTTTCGGATTCAGATCCTGGTTTCCGAAAACGATCGAGGCTCCCAAATCGGAAAAGCAGAGAAATAAAGAACACAAAATTGAGTAGTAAGATAGAGCCATCGAATGTTCCTCGAAATCGAGAGCGATTTTGTTCTCATGTTGTAGATGACGTTGATGGGTCAAGATGAATCAATTCATTCTGCCTTACGCACCTGATCTCCGCAAGCGATTGATCTCTGTTTGTTCTTGCCAGAAAAATGGCTGGACCCATCTTCCTTGACGAGCTGGAAGTCATGGTGCGTTGGATTCGTTTCAACAAAGTGCAACTGCCCATCACCAAAGACAAAGCCCGTCCTGGTATTGTAAAGGAACGCGCACGAACTGCAGCGAAAACCCTTTACCCTGATGGCTACTTCGTTCCGTTCTCTATCTCCACGCAGGTTTCACTTCCATTTCTAAAGTGTTTCTCATGTATTCGTATGTTGAGTTATTAATAACTTTTGAAATAATCTTCACCTGCAATTGTATATTCTTGTACAGACGCGTTTTTTCCTTTACAATCTACTATTTGTGACGCAGACATTTCAAATTGATCCTACTCAATAAGGGATATCACTATGGCGACTCCTGATTTTCCACGGTCATTCCAGTTTGAACTACCTCTGTTTGCGAATAAGGGCGGCCCCGTGAGCCCCTGGAATGAAGTCGTCAAAAACAATAAGCCCGTTGAAGAGAGTGACCGGCAGTCGCGCGCGACCTATGATATTTTGCGGAAATTCAGCGAAGATCGCCTGAAGAAAGACCAGACAAAACTTCAAACAATGCGTAACAATGGCCAACAGGAAACGGTCGATTTTAAAGATCTTCAAGACCGTATCGCTCAGCAGGAAAAGGCGTTTGAAAATGGAGGGGGAGGGGGCGTTCAATTTCCGTACGTCAACTACAACGATTATTCCTTTCCCATCTACAAAGTAAAACGCTACGCGAATGGAAAAGTTCCTACCAAAGCGGTTCCCTGTTTACCTTATAATATCTGTTCGTTTCCTTCGCCCTGGTTCCCTCGCGAAGGAAACAAACAAAAGGGTTTCACCATATTAGAAGTGCCTACAGCAGAGTGTGAGTTTCGTCCCGCCGGCCCCGCGGCCCTCGAATCTGATGGTGCTGTTATTCTTTACGATGATAAAACAAAAATGGAGTACGATTTCTGGCAGGTCAGCACACATCAAGATGTGAGAGGCAAGTCTACCGGTGGTGGAATTGCAGGCGATGAGATATTGGCCACGGGATCTGCATCCCAATTTGATGTTGCTGGCGTGGGTGCGCGTACTCCCGAGATCGACCCCAGTGGCAGCTCTCGTGCATCGGGTCTTCCCTATCTAGGTGGTCTATTAATTCCGGAAGACCTTGCAGACGGAATCAAATCGAAAATCAAGCACGCCTTGATATTTGCCTTGCCTCAACTTCGTTATTTTCCTAAGCAGCTTCAAGAGGACCCTCCCAACTGGGTTTACCCTGCTACGCGCACCGAATGTACGAATGGGATTGCCAACCCTAATGCACTTGCTGCCGGACAACGAATTTTATTGAGAGATGTCTTACATGGTCGCGGCGATTTTGCGGATACGACATCCGATCTCATCAAGGACGAAAGTCTCCCCCCCATTGTCCGTATCTTTCTGGATGTACTCTATAACTATGGCGCCTATCTGGTTGATGGCGCCGGTGGTTTCTCTTTCGCCGCGGAAGACATTCACACCGCAAATATGACAGAAGAGCAAGCTAAGGATTTAACGGGCTTGTCTCAACTTAACGAAAAGGTAACACCTTGGCAGGCCGTCATTGAGACGCTCAATCACTATCTCTGTTGTAAATTACTCGATGGAGCGGGGCTGGCTTTTGCATACCTTGACGAAACAAACGGGTTCCGCCCCAACTTCAACATCGCCGAAGATGTCCCGGCGTTTTATGCTGATCCCTGCAGAGAGTGACTCATGACTAATCGAGATCACGGGAGTGCCACAACGGAGCACGTTAACAATACTCCTAGCCCTCCATTCCAAGCTTGACAAAGCACTAGCCGAACAAATAGCAATCGAAATATTTGCGGAATAGAGCGGGGAACAGAGTGAATATACTACTGAGTAAGATTTCCGCTTATTTTCCCTCGACGACGAAATCAGAAACGAATTTCTCCGCCACGGAGGGACTTGGGAACTGTTGGTAGAATCGCAGAAGGACCGTTCTCACGCCCCATGTGTCCGCAATTTGATACAGTCAGTTAGGTGTTTGAAGAGGTTGCTTGCGCACGATTAATTTTTCGAGAATCAGATCACCCAGATCTATGGGCTCTGTAGTCTGGTCTGCTTTGATAGCAGGCACTGTAATAGAAAGCGGTTTTAGAGATGCTTGAATACTACCGTGAGACCACAACTTTAAGGTATACTTTCCCGCGGGTACATCGTCAATTTGAAACGAACCATCCCCGGCAATACTAATAGTAAAGCGTGGAATTTCTGACACGTCTTTCAAATACGATTCGTAAGCAACCTGCCAGGCCTTCCCTTCTTTCGTCTTAATCCATTCCTTGATCCACGCCTGGTGCTGCTGGTCTGTCTGTTTAGATTCTTTTATTGGTAGCATCGGCATCTCTGGTAAATTGGATTCTCCTTCGAGCCACAGCGACCCCAGGTTCCAAAGTACCTTTCCAGAGTAATCGGCGGGTGGAACCAGTTTTCCGATCATTCGCCGTCCATCACCACCCAAGTTCAGTGTTGTGGTTTTTCCCGCAACGAATTCTACAGGCACACGGCGCGAGGAAGTGGCTTCCCTGGAACCCTCATTCACCATCCATACAATCTCACGCCCGACCTGTCCATTTCCTGGAAACACACGATCAAAAACAAAACGTCCATTGGTATCCGTTTTGACTTCATTTTGTGTGGAAATGTGTGGCTCATTGTCCTTATAAACATCGATACCATTATTAACCAATGCCAGGGAAACATGAGGAACGATTTCTTTCCCCACACGAAACGTTCCCTCCAGTCGCGCCCAGGGAGTCAATTTGATCTCAGCAGGAATCGGACCTGCCGTCGACTTCAGATGCGCGAATCCTGCTGAATGCAAAATCACAAGTTGAAATGGGTCAGTGCGCGGGGGAATGCGGAATTGGCCTTTGACATCACTTTTGAGACGTGTGGCATAGGTCGAAATGTTACGAAGTCTACCTCGCTTGATCGTAATCTGTGCGCCCGCTACACCGACGGCGATTTCGGCTCCCGCGGCGGGCTTGCCAGCGGCTGTCAGAATATTGGCGGCGATGTCTTTCGCCGGTTCGAGAGAAAAATCAATGGTAACATTCCCCTCAGTTGGCTTAATAGCACGAGAGGCTGCCACTTCGTAATTATCCGCTTCAATACGAATAAAGTGGGCAGGATCATCATCGTTGATACGAATCTGATATTGACCTTCGATTGACTCGAAGCTGTCAGAGAGGTCCCAAAACAAGGAATTGGATTTCTTAAAACGACGACCGGGAGTCACACGAAACTTCTTGATCGGTTGTTTTGTTTTGGCATCGATTACGCGACCTGAAATCACCAACGCCTTCGGTGGACTGAAAACATATTCTGCTTCGCGCGCTATCAGTGGTTGGTCGGAAAGTGACATCCCACCGGGGCGCCAGATACCAGCCTGAATTTCATCCAATGGCGCTTCATTCCATTCCCAAATTCCATTCTCATCCGTATACTTACTCTCAGGATTAAAATCTCTGTTTATGTTCCACGCACCACGCCAGCCTTGTAAAAATATCTGCGTCTTTGGAATACCCTTTCCCTGTTCATCGACCACTCGGATTCGAATTTTACCTCCCGGTTTCATAGAAAAATTGACCGGAGCCATATCACGCATGACGCGCACTTTCTGCATGTCTGTCGCGCGGTCTTTTGCAAAAACTAACACTCGAGTGATCTTGGGCTCACAACCAACGAGTTGATATTTCCCTTGTTGATCTGTTTTTGCTTCGCGGATATCGTTCCCGAATCTGGTTCTGACTAATGCCCGGGGAATTGGTTTTCCGGTTTCATCTGTCACCGTTCCGCTCACTGTCAGTCCCGCCTGCAGTACAAGCGGCGCCGATGGTTTTGCAGACCCCTTAATTTCAAATTCGCTCCGAGACAAGCGTCTTCTCAGCGGGAGATGTTTCGGCTGATTCACCGAAATATAAACATCCTTTTTCGAATCAGGAACGTTTTCAAACCGCCATTGACCTTTTTCGTCAGTCATAATACGTGTTCCAACACCCAGTTTCCGATTGGCACCAGGGCGTTTCTTAAAGTCCACACTCGGCGAAACCTTGGCGCCAGCGATTGGTTGACCAGATTCATCAACGATCACGCCGCCCACCGTCCAGGCTTTATCAAGTTTGGCGGTGAACTCTGTGGGAATTTTCTCTGGATTCCAACCAACCCAATAAGGTCCATATCCAGGTTGTTTGATACTCATGCTAAATCGTTGGGGACGATGAGGGATTTCCAGCCGGAGTCGTCCCGCATTATCCGTTTTGGCATAGGGACCATAGGTGCTTGCACGAACATATTCGCCAAGCAGTATCTGCCTGGCGGTTGGAGCCGGGCTCATGCGAATCTCGACTAAGGCATGGGGAACAGGTTTACTATCGGGCCCGACGACATTGAGTTGAAATGTTCGCACCGATTTTTTGTTAACGACTGGGACTTTGCTCGGTTTTTGTATTGGCTTGTTCGCACTCTTATTCTCAGTAGTAACGTCCTTAGGTGCGGTTTGTGCGGTTGACGAAGTTATCAGGGGGGCCATCACCATTGCAAAGCCGATGACCAGTATCGCGAACACCCCGCTCCGTGAAATTCGTAATGGCTCACGGAGGGGCTCGCCAAACAGTCGAGCGACGCGGCGACGAATTTCGGAGGGTGACCGTCCGCTGACTGCTAATGAAGAAAGATCAATGCTCGTCTTTGTATTTCGTTTTGCTAATTCTGCAATTCGTAAAAGTGTCGTTGCATAGCTTACGCGTGATTCGAACTCCGAATGGGTGCTGGACTGCACGCGACACGCCATCTCATCACAACAATATTCACGGAGTACGCTGACCCGCCTGCTAAGATACCAGAGCCCCGGATTGAAAAATAATACCGTCTCTGCCATTCGCTGGATGAGATTCACCCACATATCATAACGGCGAACATGCGCTAATTCGTGTGCGAGAATCATTTCCAATTCATCGATCGACAGGCCGCTGATCGCTGACGCGGGCAAAAGTATGGTCGGTCGCGCAATACCCACGACTTTTGGTACCACAATCTGCTCCGCGCGGGCGAGGGCAGGCACGACTTTCATCGACCATTGCCGGGAGAGTGATTGCAGTGCCTTAACCAATGGTCCTTCTGTGACTAAAACAGCATTCACGCGCAGTCGATTTGCTCGAATACTGGCGATGACCAGACGGGCGAACATGAAAGCAACACCCAGAGCATATAATCCAATAATCCAGGGCGTCAGTAAGAACCACATCGATGATTGGCTGGGAGGGGAGGGGGCTACAACTGCAGTACTAGTGTCTCGATTTCTCTGTTGTAGACGACTTTGCGTTACTTGAGGGTATTGTGATTGAGTCCTTGACGAAGCAATCGGCTGCTTATTGATAGGTGCATTTGTTTGAAGCGTTGGATTCGTCTTCACAACAGAGGCGATAGCAGCAGACTCACTACTCGCATTGACTTTCGGCTCTGTAACATCGGTCAGTTGATATGTAATCGGAATCGCGAATAAGGCAACCACCAGTGCTGCCACGTTTACTGTGTAATGTCGCTCGACAGAAACGTTTCGCCAAATCTGGTCGATACACCACACAACAAGCGCCAAAGCAGATATCTGCCATAACGAGTGCAAAAGCGTCAAACAGAGTCGGCCGCTCAACTCCGGATCAATGGATAGAATGTCCCAACTCATTACTTTTGCTCCTTTGCTTTACGGGTAATGAGCTTGCGAAGTTCGACAAGTTCTTCTGCATCCAGATCCGCGGTTTCCAGAAGATTGAGTACGAGATCAGACGAAGAGCCATCGAAGACGCGCGATAATAAGTCTCCCATAATGCCGCCTGTGACGGCTTCTTTCTTCAATTTAGGAGCGAACAAAAACGACTTGCCTTCCTTTTTCCGCTTCAAAAACCCCTTACGATACATAATGTTGAGCATTGTAATCACAGAAGTATGAGCGAGTACACGGCCTGCTTGCGCTTCGAGCCGGGCCCGCACTTCGCGAACCGGTAACGGCGAGTCATCCCATAAGACTTTGAGAATTTCGAGTTCCAATTCTGTTGGATGTTCAGATTCTGAGCGTGCCATTCTGTTGTTCCCGCTAAAGGACAGTATGAGCATCGATGATGAGATGCTGATCTTCTAAATCTTTAGATGATCCTAAGCGGAACAGGGTCGCCTGTCAATACGATCTTCTAATTCTTTAGAAGAAAGGCCCGGTTGAGAAACAGAAGCGAAAACGATTTACGCAATCTGATAGCGGGCTGTACGGTAGAAAACTCCGTGAGGCAACGATATTTTTGAATGCCAATTTCTAAAATTAATGTATCTCACCAAAACAAGACGGAACAGAGGTCCTTACTTTGGCTAACCATTGTTTTCGCGCTGTAATTGTTTCTACAGATTGCTCGGGTTCATCATTGAGAACTCCCGTACTTTCTGCGTACCAGATAGCTGCTATTAGGTTAGTGTCTGCTGCTTTCAAAGGTTCAATCACAGCAATCCCGTCTGCCGCTCTCTCCAGTACTTGATTTGCTTTTTCCAACAAATCGTTTCTATAGTCATATTCATCAGCCATGGGGTGGTGCCAGAATCTTAACATGAGCTCCACCAGTACTTCCGCTTCAAATAAACCGGCTAAATTCAAACATCGTTGAGCTATTGTTTCATCGCTCATGTTGCAGCAAGTTCCATGAAATTCATACGCGGCTGATTTCGCCCGATTAGATATGATTGAAGTCCTCTTCGATCGAGCTGATCTACATCTTTTTGTAAGTATATTTCCAAATACCACTCACCAGTATTTGGCGCGAATTGATTCAGAGCCGTTTGTGCAGAAATTGTACGGGAAGCTCGATCCATCAAATTAAATGTCTCCCCAATGTATAAAGGTAGGGAGTTACTCGAACCACTTTTTAATAGATACACTGCGGGTGACTTTGGTATCCCTTTAAATTTGTTGTCATCCAAATCAAAACGTTTAGACTTTTTCTTAAATGAGACGTACTTTTCAGAAGATACACGCCAGGTATGAGCTTGCTTTCTAATTCTCAGAGCTGCCCATCGATAATCAAAAGATTTAAACCCTGGTGCCAAGCTCCTTGCAAAATCATCGAAGCGAGATGCTGCATAAGGGTCACAAAGAATATGATCTAGACTTGAGTAACCCATATCCATCATGCGACGCAATGCGATTTCACTAGCAAACTCATACAAATCCATCTTTGTGAGTGATACTTGTTCTCTTTTTGAAGAACGTAATTGTGCGAAATCTCCTGTTTTCCTCAAAGCAAGAAGCTCTAAGTTCCAATCAACAGGACGACCTGACAGACTCTGCACACTGCATTCATCAATAAATGATGCGTTCAAAACAGGATCAGCTATAACACGATCGACAGAAAAACCATCCGATGCCTTCTGGAAAGCAGTTATAATAGCTTGCTCTTGATTTTTTTCTCGTTTCGCTCTACTCGCTCTTTTAGATATTGCAGGAGTACTCTTTAACGGATCTTCTGGCCCCTCTAAAGCATCGCCATTATTCACAGAGTTAATTCGTGCTTTTGCCAGTTGAACGTATTCTGGCGAAATGTCATAGCCAACCCATTGCCTGCCCAATTTTTTGGCCACACATAGCGTGCTTCCAGAGCCGGCAAAAGGATCAAGTACAACATCATCTACGCTTGAGCAACAACGAACAATTCGACCAAGCAACTGTTCGGGCATCTGACAACCATGAAAACCGGCTCTCTCCTTAAATGTTCCTGCAACGCGAGCAAAATACCAGGTATCGTGCCCTGCAGCGAAGGAACCGGGAGCAGCCTGTGGTCTCAGAATCCAGGTATTATCCGGAATACGCCCCGCGGAGTTTGCTCGCTTATCGTTATAGATTAACTGCCGAGCTGAGGGAACGCGAATCTCTGAGTCATTGAAAACTATCTTGTCGGGATCTTTCACAAAATAGAGCAAGTGTGTGTGAGATCGTCCAAATTTCTGAGTACAGTGAACACCAAATGTGTAATACCAAATCACCCAATTCCGAAGGTGTAAACCCAATTTTTCTGCAATGATTTTGATTTCTGCAACGTATTCATCACCGATGGCGATCCACATTGCTCCGGATGGTTTTAGTGCCTTATGACATGCACCAATCCAATCCTCCGACCATCGTAAGTACTCACTGCTTTCTAATTTATCTTCATAGACATCATATGAGAACCCAATGTTATACGGAGGATCTGCAAAAACTAAGTCGACCTGCTCTTTCTTAGTTTTTTTCAATCCTTCAATACACTCTCCCAAATGAAGTTGATTAACCCACTTCTTCATAACTGATCCTTCGTTAAATAGAACATTTCTATTCTATAACTATCTCTTCAGAAGCGCAAGCCTTATTAAAAATTTAGACAAAATGAATTGCTCCTTAAGTTGTACCCAATAGAACGCTACCTCACAATATACATTAGAACATTCCCTGTATATGCTTAGAGGATGCGAACATGAACGAGCCCTATGAGATAGCAAACGACGAAGATAATCCAAAAGAAGCCTTGGCTTTGATTGACTCGATTCAAATCCGCAATGCTTGGGAAAAGGCTTTGTCTAGGTCTAAGTTAGATCCTGAGGGTGCTATTACATCCGCTCGTACTTTAATTGAATCAACATGTAAACATATCTTGGATTTTCGTGGCATCGAATATCAGATTACATCTGACTTACCCGCGCTTTACAGCAAAACTGCCCACTGCTTGGAATTAGCACCTTCACAACAATCGGAACAAATTTTTCGACAGATTTTAGGAAGCTGCCAATCGATGGTTGAAGGTTTAGGAGCATTAAGAAATCGACTAGGTGATGCACATGGAAGAGGACAAGAAAAAGTTTTATTAGATACAAAGCACGCAATACTCGCAGTAGAACTTGCTGGTGCGATGGCAACCTACCTAATTAAAACTCACGAAGCAGAAATTAAGAGAAAGACGTGGCAAGAACTTACTGAACCCGAGCGTCAAAAATTAATAGATGTCTGGCTAGAAATAGCGACGGAAGAAAATCTTTCTGACCCTGGCAGATTGCCATATACAGAACCCCTAGTAACGATTCAAAGAAAGTTTTTTTCTCTAACTTCTATTTTTGTTCCTGAAGGAGAGATCTTCCATTTCTTGGTCAATAAAAGAAAAGCGAAAAAACTCCCCCGACCGAACCAAGAAAAATAGCAGACAATTTAAGTTTCAATTCGCTACCCATTAATCAATGGCAGGATCAATTTGACGGCGGTTCTTAGGGCCAGGAAGACTGAGGAGAACAGGCCGATGAATCCCAGGATTTTCATCCAGGCGGGGATTTTGTTTTCACCTTTCATGTCCGCGCGGGTTGCCAGCCAGAGCATGGCGATGGCCAGCATCGGAATGCCTAATACCGTGAGTGACTGCGCGAAGATAATCAAACCTACTGGTGCTTTTCCCTGTGTCTTCGTGAAAATGGCAACCGCCATCCCCACCAGCAATGCTAAGACTGTGAATAACTTCGGCCATTTCAGGTCGATGTAACCGCCCAACCCGAAGCCATCTGCCAGAATAGAGCCACCAATCATGGCATTGACCAGAAACGAACTGAAGGCACCCGCGAAAATGCCGAGTGAGAAGATGATCATTCCCCATTTTCCAAACCCAGGCTCCAGACCTTTTGCCACATCAGCTATGGATTTCAATTTCGTCACATCCGGATTCTGATAGAGAACTGCCGCGGCTGTGATCAGGACCATCATCGTAATCAGCCCTAAGGCACTGATGCCGAGGACTGAGTCTGTGAGACCTTGTTTGAGATCGTTTCTGGTCCACCCTTTTTGTCGTACCAGATACGATTGATAAAAGGCACCTGCGACAGAAAATGTTGTCGCGTATAGTGCAACCAGCGGCGTCATATTATCTGCGACTTTACCAGCTGAGGCATCCCACTTCGGTAAAATCGTCTCGAAGGTTCCTTCCGGGATTGAAGGAATGAAACCATATAGAGCCGCCAACCAGTCTGGCTGAACCTGGAACAGATTAATGGCGAACGCCACCATCATGATGCCTACCAGTAGTTTCATCAATTTTTCAATGTGGCGATACAGATGTTTGAAACCATACAGGGCCATGATGATGAACACGTTCATGCCGATGATGATTGCCAGCGAAATGTTACTGTCTTTATCAATGAAGGGTTCGACTGCAGCCAAAATACCCAGGTTATTACTGAATTGGAAACAGGCGGCGATTAAAAACAGAATGATGCCTGTTGCTGCGGCGATCGGACGGCCCGCGCGACTTGCCAGTTCATCACAGATGGTGCCTTTGAGTTGAATTCCCAATCGAGCCGACATCGCCGTCATCGCAATCATCATGATCACCGCGATCACCAGCACCCAAATCATTTGATATTGATAGGTGTGGCCGATTTTGGAAGCCGACAGAATACTACCTGGTCCCAATACTACCGAAGCGGTAATAATCGCGGGACCCAGACTTCTGAGAATGCGTTGCAATGGATTGAGGGGTCGTTGATCGTTCATAATGACCTGCTGTATTTTCTAAATGTAAGTTAGTAATCAGGACTATCTTAACAAACGAGGTCTCAAATAAGAGGGTTCCCCAGCATAAATTAGCCAATTCAAAGGTAATTCACGTGGTAGACACGAGAGGGGGAGCAACACTAAGATGGGGTGCGTCTCGACCTGAAAACCGTTTCGGACTTAAGCCACCCGGCTGGCATTATCCTAATCAAATCAGGCCCTACTTTTGTCAAATCAAACAGGCAAAACACAAATGCAGAATGTCACGATTATCGCGACCAGTTTAAATCCCCAATCG
>NZ_CALEMX010000491.1 GCF_937910335.1 uncultured Gimesia sp.
ATCTGCTGTGGGCGCACGAAACTTGAGGGGTATTCTCTTTAGTACGAGAGGATTTAGAGGGACGTACCTCTGGTGTTCCTGTTGTCACGCCAGTGGCAGCGCAGGGTAGCTAAGTACGGTTAGGATAAGCGCTGAAAGCATCTAAGCGCGAAGCCTCTCCCAAGATTAGGTTTCGTTTGAGTCCCCTGGAAGACTACCAGGTTGATAGGCCGGATGTGTAAGGTGAGTAATCACCTCAGCTGACCGGTACTAATGGACGAATGTTTAGCCGTTTTGATTTTTACATCAGAACTCTAAGAACTAAACTACTACGTTGATATTTGTTGCTTATTGCTTTTACCATTTTTATACACCAGGCAGAGTAGTGCGGCCATTTGGTTGGCGACTCTGTCAATTCCGGTGACCATACCTGAGAGGCCACACGCGTTCCCATTCCGAACACGACAGTTAAGCTCTTAGGGCCGATGATAGTGCCCACCAGTGCGAAAGTAGGTTATTGCCGGATATTTTTAAAACCTTCGATTCTTTATGGATCGAAGGTTTTTTTTGCGCTTGTTTGAAAAGAAAACGTCAGACTTTACTTTCAAATCATGGATACGATAAGGTACAGAAAAAACGAAAAATACTGAATTTGCTTTTATGCTTCCCACAGTGAGTAATGTTTTCTTGTTATCATAGCTTCATATTTATCTAAAATCTTCATCTAATGGGAAAGTGTTTTATGCAGATCAGACGAATCAAATCCCGCTACTGCAGAGATTGCTTATCAAATCGTTCTCGGCAGATAGAACATCGGTGCGCGTTTACATTAATTGAACTTCTGGTGGTGATTGCCATCATTGCGTTATTGATTGCACTACTCTTACCCGCAGTACAGCAGGCACGGGCTGCAGCTCGGCGAAGTCAGTGCAAGAATAATCTGAAGCAGATCGGTCTGGCGTTTCATAACATCTACGATACATTTCAAAAATTTCCCCCCCCTCGTAGCACCTTCCGCTCCAAGCAGTATCACCAAAACCGGACCTTATCAAGGTGCCGTCGGATTTACTGTATTCGATTGGTTGTTGCCGTACGTCGAGCAGGGCCCGCTTTATAACGCTTCAAATAACAACGTCAATACAGTTGTCGGAGGGGCTACTGTCTATGCCCATCCAATTCCGACGTACCTGTGCCCATCAGACGCTTCTTCTCCCAGTAATAAAGGGGCGACAACAAACGGAGGCGCCAACCATTGGGCGGTCAGTAACTATTCTGCGAACTATAATTTTTTTGGTGACCCTACCAAGCCGACCACGGCTGAGCGACTGGAAGGCAATTCCACGATGGCAACTTTTACCGATGGGAGTTCCAATACGATTGTCTTTTCAGAACGTTATGGTACCTGTGGAACGAGTGGCATCGCGAATTCGTCTTCGACTTATGGTAACCTCTGGTCCGATTCTAATAGCGTCTGGAGACCAGTATTCTGTATCAATCAATACAGCCAGTCGCCGACCTCTACGGGATATGTCACTTGTCTGACACCTCAAATTTTGCCGGATTGGGTCAGCGGTTGCGAGTCCCGTCGGGTTCAGTCACCTCACGCCGGAGGCATTCACGTTTGTCTGGGTGACGGAAGTGTCCGCATGGTGGGAGGCAGCATTGATGCCACGTTATGGGCAAATCTTTGTCATCCCAAAGATGGTGAAACGCTTGGCGAATTCTAACAATGTGTGGCAGTCAGAATACCTTTAACTCCCTCCTGAACATATTTTCCAGCGGAATTTAGTGACACTCATGAAAGATCATCGCCCCTTTATCCTGACCAAAACCTGCTGCTTGTTCGTTTGCGTTGCACTCTGGCTGGTTGGCTGTGGTGGGAGTTCAAAACCTCTTCCGGAGACGTTTGTCGTAAAAGGAAATTTGAAAGACAAGGCAGATTCTCCGATCACAGATGGCATGATTGTGTTTCAATCTCCCAAGAATGCAGAGCATGCTTCACAGGCAGAAATTCAATCCGATGGCAGTTTTCAGTTGTTTACTTTGGTTGAAGGACAACGAATTGACGGAGCTCGTCCGGGCGAGTATCGCGCTACTTTTTTTCCAAAAATGAGCGAAGCACAAACCGAAGTACCCCTCGAAATTGACGAGACTTTCACAGTTAAGTCTGGCGATAACGTTTTTGAGATCAAACTCAAAAACTGATAACGGGATGTCATGTGACGTTGAGAAGTGATGAGCCCCTTCAGAGTTTCGTTTTCACGAGTTCACGAGTTATAGTTTCTTGCG
>NZ_CALEMX010000492.1 GCF_937910335.1 uncultured Gimesia sp.
GCGCAAATTACGTGCCAAAGCGAGGGAAGTCATCTGGGAAATGCGGGTTAATACAAGTAAGTATTCCGGGGTCACTTGATCCGTAGAGAAATCCGTCTACTTCTACCATACCCCCGTGATGATTTTTCATATCCTTTGTGAAAAACCCCAATTTAGCGGAAACACGATTTTGGGCTGCTGTTAAACGGAGCAGGGCGCCTCCGGTTCCGTAGCCTGAAGCATAGAAGATTGAATTATTACCTGCGAAAAAAATGGGGGCAGAACAGTTCGCTGTTTTATTCGATGCTTCCTTATTTCCCCATAAAGGCGTTCCAGTCTGGGCATCGACTCCCATAATTCCTGCATGTGTAAAATTCACATACTGTTTGACACCTCCCACAGTCGCAATAATTGCAGAAGAGTAAGCGGCTTGAGGATTGCCGGGGGCAGCTGCTTTCCAGATGACTCTCCCATCCTGCTTATTGAGGGCAACCATTGTAGCGCCCTGTCCGCCTGGAGTACAAACCAGCTTTTCACCATCAATTAAGGGAGACTCACTGATACCCCATACAATATTTCTGGCACCGAATTCCTGCAAAATATTCTTTGTCCATTCCACACTACCATCTCTCGTAGTCATGCGCGAAAGATCACCATTTCCTCCCAGAGCATACAAAACGGTACCGTCAATAGTTGGAGTCGACCGTGGACCATTCCCCTGGTTATTTTTAAATACGGAACCATTCGACTGGGACCAGGCAATCTCTCCCGTATTGACATCAATGGCAATGACGACCTCTTCATTCGCCTTGGTTCCCATCGTAAATAGCAGATTTCCATTAATGGAAACCGATGAGTACCCCTCACCCAGCCCACGGGCCGTCCATAGTAACTTTGGCGGATTTTGATTCCAGTCCTTAAGTAATCCTCTCTCTGAAGAAATATTTGTACGACCGGGACCACGAAATTGCGTCCATTGTGGCGCTGCTCCACTCTGACTTCTTGATTCAGGTTTCTTTTTAGCCTTCATCCCTTTTTTAGGTCGGCTGACCGGACCACCAGGCTTTTTAGTTAAGGCTTGACGAACTGAAAATCGAGTGATCGCTCCAGACGTTGAAGTGAATACTGTCGCCCTCTGACCGACTTTAAATTGGTCAAATTTTGTCTGCTTGCCATTGAAAGTTGTGGGAGCTGAATCAGGTATTGAAAAACTTTTTTCTTTACCCTGAGATGATTTAATGACCACTTGCTTTTGCTCAGCTGAGATTGATTGAATAATCCCACTGAATACAGCAGCTTCAGCCGAACTAACCCAAACCACTGCCATGAAGCTGATAGCCAAACTCAAAAAACGAACTGATCGCATTGGAATCCCTCGTGATTTTAAGGAAACAGTCGATTACCCGGCATGTCTAATATCAGACATGCGTTTTCGTAAACTTGATTATACTTAGATTAAGAGACTGGCAGAAGCAGTAAACATGATTTGCCTCAATTTGAGGTTTTATTTTTTTAAGACTCTCCGACTGACCCAGGTTCAATTCAAGAGCTCATCCTCAAAGCAAGATCATTTAATTATTCTTAAGTGTCTTCAAAAAAACATCAGTGATCACCGGTCGATGGTCGGAAACCCAGGTCCATCTATTTTCAGAAGAAAAGACTACAAATTGGTCATTCACCCAAATACTGTCAAGATCCAGCACCGGAAGGGGCAAAGGCCAGGTTGCTGCATAGCCATCGCCGGCAACTTCAAAGGAGTTTTTTATCCATTTTCTTAATGGACGAAAGTGATCCGAATCGCTGGGTGTATTAAAATCCCCTAACACCAAAATGGGATGGTCTTTGATTGCAGAAACTTGAACAGCCAACTGCTCTAAAGCTTCCTTTCTTGACTTAAATATATTGCTTTTGATATCAACGAGAAAGACTGACACGCTTCTTCCCTGAGCCTGCTTCAACTCTAAGTCCATAAATTCATACCTACCCATTTCGGTAAGTCGCCCCGAACGCTGATTTGCAATGGGAACTCGAGACAATAGCACAAACCCATTTTTAACGATTTGAAAAGGGTGATCTGGAAATGTCTCTTTCCAGAATCGTTTCATCTTAGCCGAGTCAGCCCCCGCTTCTACAAAACCGATTAGATCCGCGTCTACTGCTCTTAACTCATCAACTACACTCTCCATACCCCATAATCGATCACCAATATTCCAAAATAAGATCCGCAACTCTGGCAATTGATTATACTCCAACGCTATATGAACTTCGTTTTTTCGAAATTGTGTATTCCAACACCAAACACCTGTGATCAAAGTCAATATCAGCCAGATTAGAGAAATACGTTGCCAACGAACGCACCAGGAAAAAAGAAAAACGATCGCTGCTCCCAGACACAACAAGATCAGGGGCGATATATAGAACACCAATGTCACAAAGACCCCAGCAGAATCGCGCACGGTCAACCGAATGATCAAAGCCAAAACCCAAAAGGCAGAGAAGAGAAGAATAAAAAGCTTAAGCAACCCGTTTCGCAGACTATTCGAAGTAGCCTTATCATTCGGATCTTCCACCTCCGAAGGGCTGTTAATCTGGTCTTTAATTGGTTTTGACTTCATATGCTTAAATTTCTTAGCAGTGCCAGCTACTCTAATTTTTTTCATCGAAATTCATTGATCTATTCATAGATGGCTCTATTTCAGTTATGTTATGATCCAAGTGCTTTCAGCATGCAATCGAAATTCAAGAAACTCTGACATCATTTTCTAAAGGGAAATCAATCGCAATGAGCCAAACTCCTGAAGAACGCATCCAGGAACTGGGACACTCCTTACCAACTCCTCCACAAGCTGTTGGATCATATATCCCGGTAACGCAATTTGGGAATATTATTGTCACGAGTGGTCAGCTTCCTTTTATTGGTTCTGAACTGATGTTTAAAGGAAAGATCGGTGGCCATCTTCACGAAGACGATGGTTCCAATGCGGCTACGATTTGCCTTATGAACGCATTAGCACAAATCAAAACCATCTCAGGTGATCTTTCCAATGTTAAACAAATCATTCGGCTAGAGGGATATGTACATTCTGCTCCTGGATTTGATAGACAACCTTATGTTCTGAATGCAGCATCACAACTCTTAACTGATATCTTTGGTGAGAAAGGACAACACACCCGCGTGGCTTTGGGGATTTCAGAAATGCCTCTCAATGCAGCAGTTCAAATCGCACTCTGGGTTGAACTCTCATCGTAAGCCTATCAAGAAGGCAAAACCAATGTGTTTCGGCACTACTCTGTATGGATTGTGAAAAAATGCTTGAACCTGTAATCCAATTTGGTAATAAGTGTTTCGTTCACTCCCCTGTCATGCGTTTCACAATCCTGTATTTTGCTTTGCTAATCAATACTGGTCTTGTTGTAGGTCAGTTACCTAAAATCTCTCCAGGCCCCTCTAAATCCAAAGATACTCAATCGCAGAAATCAGAGCAAAAAGAAAATTCACACTCACTGAAAGGTAGTTGGAATTCATTCCTCGGAAATAACCGTAATGGCCAGTCTGATGAAACTGGACTGAATTTAGATTGGAATGTACATAAGCCTTCGGTCCTTTGGCGAGTCCCTTTGGGGGATGGTTTTTCCTCAATTGTGATTGCTGAAGATCGAATTTGGACCATGGCAACACATCTCACGAATGATTATGTGGTCTGTTTTGACGCGTTGACTGGAAAAAAACTATGGGCCACCTTCGCAGCCCCGACTTACCTGGATAATCAAAGACAGGCTCGTGGCCCCCGTTCCACTCCGACATACCATGCAGGTAAACTCTATTGTCTTCTACCGGCGGGAGATTTACTCTGCCTTGATGCTGCTTCTGGAAAAATCCATTGGAAAAACAACATTTTCCAGCTCAGCGATGCTCCCAGGCAGGAACAGAAAACCATTTATTACTGGGGAATGTCAGCTTCCCCACTGATAGAAGGGAACCTGGTGATTGTCCAACCGGGAGGATCTAATAATAATTCTGTAATTGCAGTGGATAAAGAAACAGGAAAACTGATCTGGTCAGCCGGCAATGATGCTCCCGGTTATGGTTCTCCCATAGTGATTGAAGCCAATGACCAAAGACAAATTATTGTTCCCACCGGACAATCGATTCTCTCGCTCACCCCGGAAAAAGGGGATATTCTCTGGCGCATTGTCTGGGGCAACAAATATAATTGTAATTGCGCCACACCTGTCTGGAATGATGACTCACTCTTTATCTCTTCCGCTTACGGCACCGGTTGCATGAGATTTGCTCTGACTCTACAGAATGAAGAAATTCGTCCAATTTCACATTGGAAAAATCTCGCTCTACAAAATCAGTTTGCCACCAGCATTATTAAAGATGGGTATATTTACGGTCCGCATGGGGATCTGGCGACATGCACATACCGCTGTCTAGACATGCAACGTGGACAGGTACAATGGATCTCCAGACGAGTAGGAAAATGCACGCAGATTGCCGTGGAAGGTCATCTCATCTGCCTGACAGAGCAGGGGACATTGATTTTAATCCAGGCCAATCCAAAAGAGTATCGCGAGAAAGGCAGACTGACAGGTTTGCTTGGGTTTAAAGCTTGGGCTCATCCCGCATTGGCAAACAATCGTCTTTATATACGCGATGAAAAAAGACTGGTCTGCCTTGATCTCAAACAAAAATAGCCGCAAGAATCAATCACTTTATGGCTCTAAGAGTCACTAGCTCTTAGCGGGAGCTGCAACCAGCTCTTTTTTAAGATGATTCAGTTTTTGTTGCTGCTGATTGATCAATTTTTCCTGTGCCTCAATTTGTTTCTTGAGAGTCTGCTCATCTTTAGCCGGTTTTTTCTTCGGCAGTTGCTTTTGACCAGGAAGGATCCGTCTCGGCGGGTTTCGCAATTTTACGAGTGCTTTTTTATTTTCCGCTTTGATTCGTGCGAGAATTCGATCAGCCTGAAAGATTGTTCGGCGTGCCTCTTCTAATGCAGAATGCTTCTTCCCATCCTGGCCTTCAACCTCTTCATCTTCGAGGTCATTTTCGACATCTGTCAGTGCATCATAAAAAGCGCGCGTGAGACCTGTTTTTAAATCATCTCGATCATAGTTTGATTTCACTTGATCTTGCTTTTTCGCGGATTGAACAGTGGCAGAGTTCTCTGGATTAGATTTGTCTGCTTTCTGTTGTGCCGAGCTGAAGCTGGTCATGGTGATATAAAATAAACCCATCACTACCACTAATGTTAAGATACGCTTCATCGAACTGTCCCATTCTTTTCATTGCAAAAACACAGAAAAAGCCACAGGCTCTTTATTCGCCTAATTCATTATATTCAAATCAATCCACTTATACCATCCCTTTTAACACAAAAAGAATAACCACATCATATCATTGGAGATGGAATTTATGACCTTCTATATCTACCTGAAATCGGCAAAAAGAGGATGATTAAGACAGGATCTTTCATGCTAGAGTAAAAAAACAAGCCTGTGTTAAAACACAGGCTTGATGAATTTATGAAGTTGGAAACGTTCTCGCAGAGTTGACAGGTAATCAATTCACGAATTAATCGCGTTGATTGCGTTGGCTAAATCCATCAGCTCATTGATTAAAGCGCTTCGCAAAGTTGTAAGGCCAGCGATCGCACCAATTCCAATAATGGTCAACAATAGTAAATATTCAACAAAGACAGCGCCACGGACTTTTTTCGTCCATCGTTGTGATTGAATCCGGATCTTATTTAACACAGGTTATCCTTTCATGTAGTCCAGATAGAAATTCCTCTGGAAACTTAATAAGCATAACCTGTACCAATCCTTATATTTTTTATAACTCCACACGCCTTAAAATAATAATCCTCAAATAGTCGCTGACTCGAGGTAATTATAGGCTTTATACACAGAACTACTAAACACCGGGACACATTTTAGTAAAAGTGTAAAGTAACAAAAAATAACAATCACAGCAAAATTTGTTAACAATCAGATACATCGAAGTATTTGAGGAATCCAATCAGATACATTCCATCTGCAAGAATAGAAGAGCAGAAGAAGATGTTTTCAGGGTCAGGAAAGCATCCGAAATAAAGCACACTAGTGGCGTATCTCATTTTTGAATTTGGGGGTGATCGAGATCACGGATGTACGACAACGGAGCACCTAAAACTACACTCCCGGCCCTCAAGACCAAGCCCAAGCTTTAACAAAGACTAGGAGTTTATCGCTTTAATCGCTTCTTCTCGATTCGGATAAGCTTCCCAAAGCTGATCAAGGTGGGTTACCTCTAAGACTTCCATACAGTATGGACTAAGCCCACAAATGCAGAATCTCCCACCTTCCTGATGATTGAGACGATTCCACATTCTGAAAATCACTTCAATAAAGGCGGAACCAAAAAAAGAAGTATGCGAAAGATCCAGAATAACGACCGGGGGGGTCGCCGTTTCAGTGACTTGCAGTAAAACCTCTGTCAATGCATCAAGCCTGGGTTCATCCAGATTTTCATACTCCGGACCCAAGGCAACTATGGTCACCTGGCCTTCTTTGATTATTTCTGGTGGGTAATCGGCGGGCATAATCGAACTGTCAACAAAACTGTCGTTTGCAAAAACCCTACTCGCGATGGCAAGTGGGTGACCAAAGGAACCTACATATAGTAATCCATCTCACCAAAGTGTCAACCAAGAAATGAGATTGTATGACCAAGATCTTTCGGCGCAAGTCCATTAAAACCGAATATTTACCAACACGCTTCCCTCTTCGCATATCTCCTATTCTTCAGTTCAGATCCTGATTGAGGGCCAGGCAGTACAATTAGGGTTCGTTTTTCCACTCTTGAAGTTTGGCGACTAATTTTATTATCTCATTATTCCGAAAGACGATCAGAGTTACCTCATCTTCCACTTTATGTGCCTCTAAGGCATCTAATAAATCATTTGCATTCGAAATTGGTATTTCACCCAGCTGCATAATCAAATCTCCCAAAATGATATCGCCGGCCTCATTTTTTCTAATCGGTTTTAATCCAGCCAATTCAGCTGCTCCGCCAGGGGCCACTCTTTGAACCATCACTCCCTGAACATCCTGTGGAAGGATACGATTCATTCTGAGTTTTCGTGTCAAAAAATCATCGACGCCAGTGAAGTTCAAGCTGGGGATTTGAATGACTCCATAGCGAATCAACTGAGGCACAAATCGGCTGATCAGATCGACTGGTACCGCATAGCCTATTCCAGCATAAACGTGAGAGGAGCTATAAATGGCCGTGTTCACTCCAATTAAGTTCCCCGAACTATCAAGCAGAGGTCCCCCGGAATTTCCAGGATTGATGGCGGCATCCGTTTGAATCACATTTCGAATGGACCTTCCTGTCACTGATATAATTTCTCGGCCTAAGCCACTAATAATTCCTGTTGTCAAAGTTTGATCCAATCCGAAAGGATTGCCAATGGCCAGAACCGTCTGACCGACTTGTAGATCATCAGAAATTCCAATATTGATTGGTTTTAATTGTTCAGAGGGTGCATCTATAATTCTCAAAACGGCAAGATCCTTAGATCTTGCCGTTCCAACTTTGACAGCTTTCCATGTCGTGTTGTCAGCTAATGTAACCGTAATCCCAACGGCCTTCTGGATCACATGATAGTTTGTTACAACGTGTCCATTCCGATCCCAGATGAATCCACTTCCTGAACCTTGTGGAGTATTCTGGAGATTCATATTGAATGGATCTCCCTGAAAAGGAAGCTCCGCAGTCCGAATATGCACAACCGAAGGCGAAGATTCACGGAACAATTCAATGGTT
>NZ_CALEMX010000493.1 GCF_937910335.1 uncultured Gimesia sp.
TACAGACGAAGCAGTCAGTATCAAGATCAAAGAAGATAAAATTGCTTCTATAGAAGTGTTGCCTGATTCTGAAGCAGATGGTCTCCCCTTTATTGCCCCGGCAATGTTTGACCTGCAGATCAATGGTCACGGAGGCATCTGGTTTAATAAACAGGGTCTTACGGTTGAAGAAGTCTGCCAAGTAGTAGAAAAGCATTATCAGTATGGCATTACGAGACTATGTCCAACTTTGATTACCAGTTCGTATGAAACGTATGTTAGTGGTTTTACCGCGATTCGAGCAGCTTGTGAAGCATTTGACTGGGTGGATCAAATGGTTCCCGGCTGTCATCTGGAGGGGCCCTTTATTTCTCCGATACAAGGCCCTCGTGGCGCGCATCCTTTGGATCAGGTGCGTGCGGCTGACTGGGATGAGTTTTCCAGATTGCAGGAGATTTCGGGAAATCGGATCCGTTTGATTACGTTGGCTCCCGAAGTGGATGGTGCGATTCCCTTTATTAAAAAAGCGGTTGCTTCGGGCGTTATCGTCTCTATTGGTCATACCGCAGCCGAGCCTGAGCAGATTTTAGAAGCGGTTGACGCAGGGGCACGGTTAAGTACGCATCTCGGAAATGGGGCACATGGGACATTGCGTCGGCATCCCAATTATATCTGGGAACAACTGGGAGAACCTCGTTTGATGGCCAGTATTATTACTGATGGTCACCATCTTCCAGCCAGCGTTGTTAGAACGATTATTAAAACTAAAGGTGTAGAGAATACGATTATCACCTGCGATGCCTCCGGATTGGCGGGTTCCCCTCCCGGTATTTATGAGCAGGGTTCGGTCAAAATGGAGGTTCTTGAGGATGGTCCGATCGTCATTGCCGGTCAACGTCAATTGCTTGCCGGTTCAGGCCTGGAGACAGATAGCTGCATGACAACGGCCATCGATATGGCAGGAATTACACTACAGGAATCACTGGATATGGCGGGATTGAATCCTGCGCGATTATTGGGCTTCGAGCAGATCAGGCTCGAAGTAGGTTCAAAGGCCGATCTCATTTTGTTCCATTATGAAGGGGCCGGTTCGCGGATGAATCTTCAAACAACATTAGCATGTGGAACCGTGAAATTTGGAACGTTGCTGGTCAATTCCTGAATCTGTTCTGGTTGAACAAATTCTCCTCTCGACTTGCGGAAAAAATAAAAAATATTTTTCTGCTCGCGTGTTCACTGATTCCATTTCGTCTATTCTGATGCTATAATTCCTCAGGATTCTTCCGAATACGAATAATTCAAGGGGAGAATTTTGTATCTATTTTAGGGCCCTCGTTTTATTATATTTTTTTGGCTCTTAGTAAGTATTGAGATGACACACGGCTATTAGATTTTTGCGTAAGTATTTCATTTTTTTAATAATTTCGAAACTGAGCAGAGAAATATCGCCAGATTTTGCTGGTTCTGTTTCTATGAGTCTTACTACAAGTCTATTTTAGAGCCCCATGTGCATCTGCAGATCATGGATCGCGAATGATTTTTTTTAATAAGAAGTCACCGAAGAAAAAGCTGAGCGAACAGATAGTTGAATTACAACTGGTTTCGCAACAAGAAATGGATTCCTGCCTGCATGAGCTCCAGGATCTTTCCAGCAATGATAAGAAATTGCTTCGGCTGTTAGAGCGTAAAAATCTGATCACATCATTTCAGGCCGGTCGTTTAAAAAATAACGAACTCGAAGGTCTGGTACTCGGCGGTAACAAGCTGATGTATCAAAACGCCTCTGGAAGTTTTGCGCGTGTCTATCGTGCTGCTTCTCTGGCTGACGGTCGTATGCTGGGTATCAAAGTTCTCAGACAGCGATGGGCTCAGGATCCGGAATCGGTCAAGATGTTTCATCGGGAAGCAGAAGTCTGTAAGCAATTTCGACATAAAAACATCGTCCCGATTTTCGATGTGGGTGTTGAGGATAATATTCATTACTTCACAATGGATTTTGTGGAAGGTGGAAATCTGCGTGATTTTATTACGATCCGCAAAAAATTATCTCCCCTGGAATCGATCAACTACACGATCGATATTTGTGAAGGTCTGAAATATGCCAACGGGCTGGGATATACGCACCGTGATATGAAACCAACGAATGTGTTGATGTCGATTCAGGGTGTGGCGAAATTGATAGACTTCGGATTGGCAGGAGAAGACGACGCGAAAGGAGCCGGCGAAGCACATCAACGGGCTGTTGAGTATGGTACCCTGGAGAAATCAACGGGCGCATCACGGAACGATCCGCGGAGTGATCTCTATTTCGTCGGGACGATTTTTTACGAGTTACTTAGTGGGAAACCACCTTTTCCGCGCACCAAAGACATTGAAGAGCGAAAAAAACCTTCACGATATTCACAAATTCCCTCGATCACATCATTGGAGCCCGATTTACCTGATTCCGTTGTGGATATCGTGGAAAAGTTGATGGCCTATCAACCGAGCCAACGTTATCAATCGGCGGCAGAAGTGATTCAGGATCTGATCAAAGTGCGTGATCAACTTGATACTTCCGAATCAAATGGGAGTCCCTCTATAACACCCGATTCATCAATTTCTTCCGGCCAGGAAATAAAGATTGCGATTGCATCTCCGACGGTATTATGCATTGAAAATCGGTCCAAGCATCAGAATGTCCTGCGGGATTACCTGACAAAACATGGTTACCGTGTCTTGATTTTAAGTGACGTCGAACGGGCATTGAATCGCATTAAAGAGAATCCCCCCGATTGTGTCGTCTTTATGGAAGACTCCATTGGTCCAGGAGCCATCGAAGCGTTTCATAAAGCATTGCAGATGGATTCTGATCTGTCTGCAGTACTCGTGCTTTCCGAAAAGAATGCAAAGGCTAAAAAATTATTGAAGAAAACAGATCGCAGCCGCATTCTCGTTCAACCGATCAAGATTCGGAATTTACGATCAAAAATTCAGAAAGTCTTGCAGCACCAGCTCAATGATTCTGCAGAATTAACCGCTTATTGAACTGTGGATGTCATTTCCCGCTCTGAATTGATACAGCCTGACGAAATTTTGCTGTGGCGCTCATTCATATTTGGGGATATTCGGCTCAGGGATTTCTTCGATCAGTCGTGCAATAATATCTTCGGTGACCAGTCCTTCAGCTTGCGCTTGAAAGTTTGTTGAAATACGGTGTCTGAGCACCGGAACTGCCACGCGTCGGATATCACTCAGAGAAACACTGGCACGTCCTGCCATCGCTGCAATCGCTTTACCACCTGCGATTAAATATTGCCCTGCACGTGGACCGGCTCCCCAGTCGACCATTTGTTTGATAAAGGGCAGTGCAGATCCATCAGAAGGACGCGTTGCTCGTACCAGACGAGTGACATAGTTAATCGTCATCGGGCCGACTTCTATCATTTTAATCTGCCGTTGTAGATAAACTATGGATTTCGCCGACAGAACTTTTCGAATTTCCGGTTTCTCGCTGACGCTGGTTGAAGTCAGGATTTTTTCTTCTTCTTCCAGATTCGGGTATTCAACCTTGATATTGAACATAAACCGGTCCAGTTGCGCTTCAGGCAGGGGGTAGGTTCCTTCTTGTTCAATCGGATTTTGCGTAGCAATGACGAAAAAAGGGTCCGGTAAATCGTAAGTAGTCTGACCGACGGTTACCTGATGTTCCTGCATTGACTGTAAGAGAGCCGCCTGTGTTTTGGGAGGCGTTCGATTGATTTCATCTGCTAGCAAAATGTTTGTAAACACGGGTCCCTGTACGAATCGAAATGCACGTCGACCGGAATCCTCTTCTTCCAGAACATTAGTACCTGTGATATCAGAGGGCATCAGGTCAGGAGTAAACTGAATACGTTTGAACTCGCAATC
Organism: uncultured Gimesia sp.; assembly: GCF_937910335.1. GTDB lineage: Bacteria > Planctomycetota > Planctomycetia > Planctomycetales > Planctomycetaceae > Gimesia. Next base: position 3,871 of record NZ_CALEMX010000493.1, read on the forward strand.
AAGAAGGCGGGCAATTGTACTTACCAGTAAAGTTTTAGCCAGGCCGGGAACTCCTACTAGGAGGCAATGACCACCTGTGAAGATAGCAGCCATAATCTGCTCTATAACATCATCCTGCCCGATAATGACTTTATGCAATTCATCTACCATGACATCATGATGGCGGTTTAACTTTTCGAGAAAGTCGTCGAAATCACGTTTTTCGTTAGCCAATGTTTTTCCATTCTCTCAAGAATAAAGAAGTCAACAATAATGAAGTCAACTGGATTGTAGTTAGCGAGCCAGTATGATGCGGTCAATATCACCAGGTGTCTGTTCTGAATCGGGTGGAAATACTTTATCAGGAAACAATATTATAATCATCTTAAAAGCCAAGAGAAACAGAGACCCCTTACTTGCAGTTGTAAAACTGGTACAATGTTGAAAACAGCCAAAAAAGTAAAGAAATTACTAAAAACGCTGAAAAATTGGTAAGAATGGATATTTGATAAACTAGAATCATCTTCATATTAGATCTAGATTATATTGGCATTAGCTATTGTCTAAATGAATAGTCTCAGGATAGAAAGAAAATCCAATGAGTCAGTTTCATAATCGAGTAATGCATTTGGCACTGCACTGGATCTTGACGCTTGCGGTTAGCATTTCAATTTGTCTGCAATCTTGCGCAAGCGCGGCTGCACAGGAACTATCAGCAAAATCCGTTTCCGATTCGATCGAGCGGGGTCGGGAATTTCTATTGAAACAGCAGAAAGACAATGGTTCCTGGTCTGCCCCCTCTGCAAATTTCAATGTAGGTGTGAGCAGTCTGGCATTGATGGCCCTCGTCAATTGTGGAATGACAGCCGATGATGAACCGGTTCAGAGAGCACTGAAATATTTGCGCGCGCTTCGCGCTTCCGAACCAAAAGGGACCTATCAGGTCAGTCTTGTGATTATGGCACTGGCAGCTGCCAAGGATGGAAAACGGGATTTGACGTTAATCCAATCACTCGTCATTCGTCTGGAAAAAACTCAGGTAAAAACGGGGCCTAATGCAGGTGGCTGGGGTTATGGGGCTGGAATGCTGATTGGGGGAGGAGGTTCAGCAGATAGAAGTAACAGTCAATATGCAGTATTGGCTTTGAGGGATGCAGTCCATGCTGGAGTACCAGTCGATCTGAAAACATGGAAACTGATCAAGCAGTATTGGGGCACGCAGCAAAGTCCAGATGGAGGTTGGGGCTATGCATCGGGTGGAGGAAAAAGTAGAGGCAGTATGACGGTAGCTGGTATTGCCACGATGGTGATTGTGAATTCCATGCTGGGAGATGAGCTGGAAATCAATCCGGATGGTACTCCTAATTGTTGCGTAAAAAAAGAATCCGATGAATCGATAGAACGTGCTGTGCGCTGGATGGCCAATCATTTTTCTGTTGGCAGTAACCCCGGTGTCGGTAACTGGCTGCTCTATTATCTGTATGGACTCGAGCGAGCGGGCCGACTGAGTGGAACGCGATTTTTCGGAAAACACGACTGGTACCGGGAAGGAGCCGCTTTTCTGATACAACGACAGTCAGCCAGGGATGGTTCCTGGAAGGGTACAGGACAAATTGAAGGCAATCCCATTTTGGGAACCAGTTTTGTTTTGTTGTTCCTTTCCAAAGGATTAGCACCAGTGTTGATTAATAAGCTAGAGTACAAAACGAATCAGCAGGCCGCCCCCAATCCAAAAGCAGTTCCCAATTGGAATCGACATCAAAATGATATCCTGAATTTAACAGATGCTTTATCGGGCCGACCAGATTGGCCAAAGCTGTTAACCTGGCAGACTGTTAATTTGGAACTGGCCATCCAGGCGGGCAATGTGCAGGTCCTCAGGCAGGCGCCGGTTCTCTATCTCAGTGGTCTGGAAAATCCTAATTTTGGTAAAAAAGAAATCGCCATGCTGAAGCAGTATGTGGAACAGGGGGGCTTTATTTTTGCTGTAGACAATTGCAATGGCGCCGGTTTTGATCGAGGATTTCGCGACTTGATAAAAAGTATGTATCCAGAGGGCGAAGCACAACTCAAAAGGCTAACAGCCGAGCATCCGGTTTTTCGCTGTGAATATTTACTGGATGCAGAAAGTGTCGAACTTTATGGAGTGGATGTCGGCTGCCGCACTTCCATCATTTACTGTCCTGATGATTTAGCTTGTTTGTGGGATAAATGGATGAAATTTCCCCCCAGAGAACGTTCGGCTAATGCCAATTCTATGATTACGCGTGCGGAGAGAGTGGGAACCAATGTTATTGCTTACGCTACCGGTCGCGAACCACCGAATAAACTAGATCAGGAGGAACTGTCCAATACGGGAGGCATGCAGGATCAGATTGAACGTGGTTTTTTACAGATCGCAAAAATTCGCCATAACGGTACCTGGGATGCAGCACCGAGGGCATTACGCAATTTATTAAAGGCCCTCAATCAGAAAGCGGGTATGATTGCTTCCACAAAATCAAAAAATTTGCCTGCCAGTGATCCGAATTTGATGAGATATCCATTGTTGTATATGCACGGCCGTAGCCAGTTCAGCTTCTCTAAAACAGAACAGGCCACATTGAAAAAAGCTCTTGAAAATGGTGCCGTCCTATTTGCAGATTCCTGTTGTGGTTCTCCTCCTTTTGATCGAAGCTTTCGACAAATGATTCGAGAAATGTTTCCCACAAAACAATTGAAGCGGATTCCCGTCAATCATCCACTGTTTTCAGAACAAACCGGTTATGATGTACGTAAAGTGAGACGCCGTCAGATGGAAGTCAATGATGTCAACCAACCTCTTAGAGCGAAAACGATTGTGGTTGAGCCACTGTTAGAGGGAATCGAAATCGATGGCCATCTTGCGGTGATCTACAGTAAGTACGATATCAGTTGTGCTTTGGAACAGCAGGCGTCGGTTGCCTGCTCAGGTTATATCCCACAGGATGCAGTCAATCTGGCGCTGAACATCGTACGCTATGCATTACTTCAGGATATTTCCTTCGAAGATCAAGTTGATGCAATCAAAGTCGATTAATTTTGAAACGAAAAGATCTGACGTCCGGTGTTGGAATAGAGGGAGAGTGATGAACGAACTGGAAGAGCACCATAAAAATATTACGAAAGGTGCCCGAATTGTAGGGGCCATTTTCGGATGTGTGTTTGTTTGCGTCGGTTTCCTGGTTCTCGGATTTTTATGGTCGCAGCCATTTGGTGGATTTGGTTCGCCTCCATTGTTCTTTCGACTGTTCGGGTCTTTGGTTGCCATTCCTTTTGTCGCCATTGGTGGCTTTACTGCTTATTCATCTATCATGGGTGTCGGTATTTCGAAATCAAATTTGATTACTTCATCGGCGATAAGCACAAAGCAAGGCTCATACACATGTCCCAAATGTAATGCACCGCTTTCAGATAATGTCGATGTCTCTCCTCACGGAGATGTAAAATGCGCGCACTGTGATAGTTGGTTCAATATTCATCATGAATAATTGGAGAACTAAGCAGCTTTGCGAATTGTTTCTGCCGCGGGAGCAGCAGGTAAGGTTGCAAAAGGTGCTTTGATCGATGGTCTGAGATAGTTCCAGTAAATGGAGCAAAGCTCAAAGAAGGCTTTAAGGAAATCGTGAGGTTTCACTTTAGAGCCCGCTACATCCATCCATTTCGTTAGCGGTAGTTCATAAACGGTCTCTTCAAGTGAAGGACATTGAAAGAACTTTTCCAGCTGCCGCGCGCGGGCCAGAAGTTCCACGTCGAAAATCCAGTTTGTCAAAAAAGGAGTAGCAAACAGAGTCTGACATTCCGGTGTCACTCGAAAGAGTTTGGCTCCACATTGTGAATCATAAATGGGAAGTTTCAATACCAAAGAAGCAGCGGTGGCAAAGATGCGGCCCAGATAATGGCGCAATTGCTGGCGTTCAATCTGCCTGCCTAATAATTTCACGCGTGCGCCGATGACCAAAGATAATTGAGGAGTCTGGTCGAGTTGTTTGGTGAATTCCGGAATCATATCCAAAGGTGTGGCCAGATCGGCATCCCAGAAACCGACATAATCAACGTTTGCTTGCATCGCGTGTTGCATGCCTTGTCTGACGGCTTCTGCTTTTCCCTGGTTATGGGAAAGGTGGAGTACATCGAATTTATTTGGATCGCTGGCTTTTAAATCATCTAGAATTAAAGCCGTCCGATCACTGCTGCCATCATTGACGAATAAAAAATGGTGGTTCTCATGCAAGATCGCATACTTGCGAAACTGGAGGACTTCTAAACGTTGCTCTTCATTGTAACAGGGAATGATGATGATCACGTTTGACATTGGTGAGTTGAAACCCCGGCTGATTTTAAAAACAGTATTCGTATGGTCGCACTGTTGGATTTTGAGACCGGGGTGTACCAGAAAAACGGTTTTATGTCAAAACCGGATTGCGAAGACATAAAAAAACAGAAGCCTGATTTTATCGGGCTTCTGTTTCTCAATTTAAAAAGGTCGTAACCTCTTGCTAATCAGTCACTTTAATCGAATAAAGCTGAGATCGATCAGAAACAAACATTTTGCCATTGGCAAAGGTCGGAGTGCTATAGATTGAAGAGTTGAACGTTTTTTCTTCCAGCAGTTTCTTTTCCTTGCCGGCTTGCAGAATTATCAACATTCCATCTTCGTTTCCAATAAACACCTTACCATCCACGACCATCGGGGAACCCCAGCAGGCTGCGAACATATCGTATTCCCAATATCGTTTCCCGGTAGCGAAATCCAGGCAGTGGATGAACCCGCTCAGGTCGGGAGCATATACCAGTCCATCAGCGACCGCTACGGTCGACATGGTTCGCCGGAATAACAACTCACCTTTCTTACCGGTGATTTTTCCATCAACGTCTTCTCCACCATAATGCCAGATCTGTCCTGAAGCGGGATTGGCTTTCCAGCCTTCTTTACCATCAGAAATCTGTGGACTGATGTCGCCAGTTTTGGTGGCATCGATGCGGTAAATATGACCCACTCCTTCACCATGTTCGGGGTCTTGTCCAACTCCCAGGATGACACTGTTATCATAAAAGACGGGTGTACTGATGATGGCATTACGTGTGCCACGGCCTCCGAGTTCCCATTTCGAATCTTTAGGGTTCAGGTCAAATTTCCAGATCAGTTTGGCGTTGCCATCTCCGTCCCCTTCAGGAGTGAAGGCATACAGCCATCCGTCACCGCCGGGGAAGTAAACCTGAGCCTTGCCATTCACTACGCCGATTGCAGGTGAAGACCATTGACCGTGTAGAATTTGGTCGAAGGGTGTATTATCTTCCCAAACGACTTCCCCCGTATTCTTATTGACGGCTAAAAAGCAGGGAGCTCGGGGAGCAGGGACTTCCAGGTGTGCTTCGTCAACTCCATTGGAAGTCAGCAGGAAGACGTAATCGCCGTGAACGACAGGTGAGCTGGTTGCCAGATTATGAGGAAACACGCCGAGGTCTTCGATCATGTCGAGCGACCAGATAATATCTGCGTCTTGTTTGTCAGTATCTTTTTCGTCTTTGAACGGGCCATCATTTTCATTGTCATAAAACCCGTCTGCATCCAGGCACATCAATTCACAGCGGTTTGTGACAACCCATAAGCGATCTCCTATCACGCAGGGAGCGGCACAGATTCCCTGTTCAGGCCAGTCGTTTACGCGGCCTTGAGGTAGTTTTTCACGCGAGAGTTGCCATTTAAAATCACCTGTCTTTTCATCAAAACAAAGGACAACGCCGAGATCGTCTTCATATTTCGGACGATATTTTCCGCCGTTATTGGTTCCCACATAGACCTGACCATTGGCAACAACGGGGTTACCATAAGTTTGTGAGCCAAGCTTGGAAACCCAGAGAACGTTTTCGCCTTTTTCGTCACCTTCACCGGGAGTGAAGTCGATCGAAACTCCTTTAGTTTTATTGACCATATTGCGTGAAGGATCACCACCCCACATTGGCCAGTCACCTGTGATGACTGATTTTTTGGTGACTGGGGCCTTTTTATCTGTTTTGGAAGTGGCCGGATTTCCGTCAGCATCCAAAACCGGTTCTGATTTTTTATCTTCTGGTTCTGAACCAGGAATGTTTACGCCCGCTTCACCTGTTGTAGAACCTGCTTCACCCAGAGGGGCAGAGCCTCCCAGGTCGGTGGGGGTATCAGTTGAGACAGATTCTTTTGTGGAACTGGAGTCACAGCCGGTTGCAATTAATGCAAAACAAGCAAGTGAGTTGAAAAGGGCAAATCGAAATAGAAACTTTTTCATTATTTATCCTCAGAGACAATGATGTTATCGATGTATGAATCCGCGAGACGGTAAAGATAAAGCCCTGGACTGCCCTTCATATTGGCATGTGGGTCTGAGGCTTCTATGGTCCACTCTTTTGGTTCCGTTTTTTTACGAGGCCAAACTTTGCCTTTTACAGTAGCATGGCCATCCTTGATATCGACTTTGAGTTTCAATGTATACCAGACATCTGGGTCGGAGCGAAATCGAACTTCCTTTGTCATTCTCTTATGTGGTGCCCAGCTTTGAATGGCCAGCTTACTGGAGTTCCCTTTGAGAATCAGGTTATAACGATTCACTGTGACACCCATGCTGGCCAGTTTTCGTTTTTGTTCTTTAAGAAAGACATCCGCCTGAACTGTGTATCCCTTAGGTGCCAACTGACTCATATCCGAAGGACCGAGCCAGATGGTTGCACTGGGGCGCCCCTTTCCAGGACTGGCTTTGAGTGCCGTCGTACCATCAACTTCATTGGGTTGTAACTTCAAAAACGCATTCACCCATGTTGGTGGGACCTGCTTGCCTTTAAATCCTTCGATATCATACTTCCAGGGAAGGGGTGGGAAGACACGAACTCGTGAGACGGCGGTCGCATCTCCGACTTTTACGGAAACGGTTCCCGCAGCCGGTGATTTCAAATCGGTAGGAGCCGTCAAACTGAGGCCAGCAACTTTGGCAGATTCGAGACCCTTGCCAGGAGTGATCTTGGCATCAACTTTCTTGATGAACTGACCATTCGCATCATAGGCCAGAACTTCATAGTCGATTTTTTCTCCTTGTGTCACAGCGACCTCAAAAGGAACTAACTGAATTGAAGCAATTTTTTCCTGCTTTGGTTTTTCAGCTTGCAAGGCGGGAACGGAACCACTGTCCGGTTTTTTGGCTGTATCACCAATGCAGATTGTTCTGTCACGGGTGACGAAATAAATACGACCATCGGCGATTGCTGGAGAAGCATAGATTTCATCGAGACCTTTATCCACACGTGCTTGCAGCTGTATGTGTGAGAGTTCTTCACATTTTTCACGGCTGGGCTTGAGAATATGAATATTTCCATTCACTTCCATGACATACAGCTTTCCATCCGCCCAGATCGGAGAACCTTTCCCGACTGTGCCGAGGTTGTGCGTCCAGAGTTCTTTTCCTGTTTTACTGTCGTAGGCATACATCCGACCGGTGTCAGCAACAACATACAGAATTCCATCTTTGACAAGCACACTGGAATAACCGGCTTTAATGCCATCGACTCGCCAGACACTGCCTGTTTTTGTGATATCTCCACGTTTTGATCCATCAATACATTGAACTCTACCAAAGTCGACCGTATCGATATTGTCTTCTCCGTGAGTAATATAAACCAATTTTCCATCAGCGACGGGTGAGCAATTCAGTCCGCGTTTGGACATATTGAAGCCCCAGAGTTTTTCCCCGGTTCTAGCGTTCATGGCATAGCAGCCCCCATCACTGTTGCCGGCAATCATCATGCGTACGCCATCGATGACGGTCACAATGGGCACAGAAAAGTTTGTGTCGAAAGGCTTACCACCTGGGGCAGCGGTCCAAAGCAGTTTTCCGGTTTTCTTGTCGAACGCATAGTAAGTCTGTCTTGGAGGAGGAACAGCAGTCTTGCCCCAGTTGAGTTGTAGAAAACTGACAATCACACGGTTTTCATCAACAATGGGCGTTTGTGTTCGACCACCATAGCCGGAGATTTTTCCAAAGTCTTCCGCCAGCGAAGTTTCCCAGAGCACTTTGCCTTTGGGGGAGTAACATCGAAACAGACCACTGACAGAGTGAACGAAAACGTTACCAGTTTCCGGATCGCCAGCCATACTGGCCCAGCCAACACGAGGTGAAGGGATGTCGGTTTGAAAGACATTGAATTCGTCTTTCCAGAGTTCTTCACCTGTTTTGGCGTCCCAGCAGACGACCTGTTCTCTGGCGTTGATTTTATCTTTCGGATCATTGACATCATGGTGTGTTCTGCAATTTAGAAAGACACGACCGTTTAAAATGATCGGAGCAGACCGCCCGCCAATATCTGATTTCCAGATGACATTTTTGCCGTCCAGCGACCATGTATCGACTAAATTGGTTTCACGGGAGATGCCATTATGCTCTGGACCGCGCCAGTGTGCCCAATCGGCTGCTGTGGCAAGAGTGGCGGTGAAAAACAGCATAACGGAGCCAACAAGCACCATGTTCATTCTTCGCATAGAAGATCCTCACTGTTCATTTATGAATTGTGGTATCACTGATGAAGGACTGCAAACCCTTGTATAGGCTTACGATCTCAGCTCTTAAGGTGGGAGGGTTCATCCCTTACCTATAATACAGTATTGAACTTGTCTGGCTATTGCAATGGTCTCATCTGATCTCTCAACCAGATTTAAAAAGTGGTATAATCCTTTATAATTAAGTTGATTTCGATCATAATCAAGGGTTTGGCACTTCTCCTATATACGTATCTCAGTGCAAATTGATTGACAAGGGTTTATTTTTTAATGTTTCCGCAAGTAAGAATGCGACGAAATCGTCGTACAGACTGGTCTAGACGGTTGGTTTCTGAAAATCAGTTATCGGTAAATGACTTGATCTGGCCTGTATTTATACAGGAAGGCTCGAACCAGAAAACAGAAATTCCGTCCATGCCGGGCGTACAGCGATTCACCATCGATCATTTACTCGAAGCCGCCAGGGAAGCCGCTGAACTGAAAATTCCTGTACTGGCTCTATTTCCAGCGACTGATCCTGCAAAGAAGACCGAAGGTGGTGAGGAAGCGTTTAACCCGGAAAATCTGGTATGCCGTGCCGTTCATGCATTAAAAGCAGAAAATTTGAATCTGGGAATTCTTTGCGATGTCGCTTTGGATCCTTATACCAGTCATGGTCAGGACGGTCTGGTCAAAGATGGTTATGTTGTGAACGATGAAACCATTGAAGTGCTCTGTCGGCAAGCGGTGACTCAGGCAGAAGCAGGCTGTGATATTATCGCGCCTTCGGACATGATGGATGGTCGCATCGGTGCGATTCGGGAAGCCCTGGATGAAGCCGGTTTTCAGCATGTACAAATTATGGCGTATGCCGCCAAATATGCCTCTGCCTTCTATGGTCCATTCCGGGATGCCGTTGGTTCAGGGGCCAATCTGGGAACTGGAGATAAACGGACTTATCAAATGGACCCCGCTAACAGCGAAGAGGCCATGCGCGAAGTCGGGCTGGATATCAGCGAAGGAGCTGACATGGTGATGGTCAAACCGGGAATGCCTTATCTGGATATTGTACGTCGTGTCAAAACGGAATTTGAAATTCCCACGTTTGCCTATCAGGTGAGTGGCGAATATGCCATGATTTCTGCAGCAGCCCAGAATGGGTGGCTAGATCGGGAACGCTGTATCATGGAGAGCCTGCTCTGCTTCAAAAGGGCAGGCGCGGATGGTATTTTAACCTATTTTGCCAGAGAAGTTGCCCAACTTCTACAGTCGGAATAAATGAATATTTGGTGAGGAATGGGAATCTTGTAATTAGAATGATGCGAATTGGCGACTGTTTTGCTACAATACCCGGCTTGTTTTTGATGAAATTTCGCTGATTTCAAATCGTCTGAACAAACGCAGCCTTTACGTGTTTTAAATAAGCTGGCTCATTTTTCCGAACTTCTATTGGAGAAAATGTGTCACTTTTCTTTTCCAGATTACCGATAGTTTGAATTTACTAATTCTTAAATGAGTCGAGGTGTACCAGTGCAATTAACGGGAAATGCCAGCAGTCAGGAAACGATTGCTCTATTCGATAAATATGTCATTCCCAATTATGGTCGGTATCCGATCAGCCTGGTGCGCGGCGAAGGCAGTTACGTCTGGGACGCCGAAGGGAAACGCTATCTCGATCTGTTTCCCGGCTGGGGCTGTAATATACTCGGCTATTCTCCTGAACCGGTCGTCGCCGCTATTCAGGACCAGGTCTCACGACTGATTCACGTTCCCAACACGTGGTACACTGAAGCCCAGGGCAGGTTTGCAGAATTTCTTTGCACGCGAAGTTTCGGAAAAGCTTTTTTCTGCAACAGTGGTGCCGAAGCTGTAGAGGGTGCTATTAAACTGGCTCGGCTGCACTTCGATGGGAAACGTCCCAAAATTATTACCTGCGAAAATGGTTTCCACGGCCGAACATTTGCGGCGGTGACAGCAACAGCACAACCGAAGTATCATGCCGGACTGGGGCCTTTAGTCGCCGGTTTTCGTTATGCCCCTTATAATGACCTGCAAGCGATTGCCGATCTGGTCGATGATGAAACTTGCGCCATTATGGTAGAGCCGATTCAGGGCGAAGGTGGCGTGAATATTCCGGATCAGGGATATCTCGCCGGTTTAAGGCAACTGGCGGATGAGGCCAACTGTCTGCTGATTTTTGATGAAGTACAAACGGGTATGGGACGAACCGGTACTTGGTTCGGTTATCAGCAGTGGGATGTTCAACCCGATATTATGACGATGGCCAAAGGCATCGCCGCGGGAGTGGCAGCCGGTGCGGTCATAGCCACTGAAGCAGTCGCCCCCAGTTTAAGACCTGGAATGCATGCCAGTACCTTTGGTGGAAATCCCCTCGCGATGGTAGCGGGACTGGCCACCGGTCAGATGATTGAAGAACAAAATCTGCTCGAAAACTGTCAAACCATGTCAAATCAGTTTCAGCAGTTCTTTGAACAACTGCAAGCAGAATTACCAATCATTCGAGAAGTGCGTGTTCGCGGCATGATGGTGGGAGTTGATTTGAATATCCCCTCCGGTCCTGCCGTCGGAAAATGTATGGATCGCGGACTGCTCATCAATTCCACGCATGATACGGTCGTACGCTTACTGCCTCCTTTGAATGTGACGTCGGAACAAGTTGAAGAAGGTTGCGAACTCATTGCAACCGTACTTCGTGAAATGGCGGAGGAAGATTAGCGCCGACAGCGTTTTTTGGTGAAACAATTTGATCTATTCACATATTCCTGTTCGAATCTTAATGAAGAATCGAACAGGAATTACTGTTTTTAACAAGACATTGATTGAGATATCGCATGAGACATTTAGTAACTTTAAACGATTTGCAATCGTCAGAAATAATCGAAATATTTGCCCTGGTTCAGGAACTGAAGGACAAGCGAAAAGCAGGAGAACGACCTCAGTTATTGCAGGGACGGACTATGACTCAGGTGTTTGAAAAACCTTCACTAAGAACGCGGCTCAGTTTTGAATCAGCGATGTGTGAACTGGGTGGGGGGGCCAGTTTCTTCACGTGTAAAGAAGCGGGTTTGGATGGACGTGAGTCGGTAGAAGATGTGGCGCGGGTCATCGGCAGATATTCCGATGTTGTGACGCTGAGAACGTTCTCTCACGAACTCATAAAGCAGTTCGCTCAAAATTCATCGGCATCTGTCATCAACGCGCTTTCCGATTTGAGTCATCCCTGTCAGGCACTCACTGACCTGTTCACAATTCAGGAAGTCGCCGGCGATTTAGCTCAGCAGAAACTGGTTTATGTCGGCGATGGTAACAATGTCGCGTATTCGCTTGCTAATTGCTGTGCGAAACTGGGAGTGCCTTTTGTCGTTTCCTCTCCGGATGGATTTGAATTATCTCCGAATTTTGTGAAGTCATTACAGGAAAACCAAACTGGCTCGACATTGGAAGTGGAGACAGACCCTCAGAAAGCAGTCGCGGGAGCTACTGTTATCTACACGGACGTCTGGGCCAGCATGGGACAGGAATCTGAAACCGAAAGACGCAAAAAGATTTTCGCCGATTATCAGGTGAACTCAAGTCTGATGTCTGCCACCGCGAAGAACTGTCAATTCATGCATTGCCTGCCAGCAAAACGCGGTCTGGAAGTGACCGATGAAGTACTCGACAGTCAACAGAGCATTGTCTTTCAGCAGGCAGAAAACCGAAAGCATTTAGCAAAAGGTCTCTTGGTCTGGTTACTGCAACAACAATAATAATACGGTCTGACTTCTTCTCGCTGCAGAGGAAAGTCAGGTACGTACCAGCTGCATGAATCATTGGATGAGTCTTCAGCGATGCTTATTTATTGAATACTTCGTTGATGACGTCTTTATAAAAGACCGAGAACATCAGCCAGGCCATTAGCAGAGTCAGAATCAGATTCAGCGACTGACCGCACACATAGAGGATCAATGGTTTACCCCCTTTGAGGAATTTTGTCAGCGCGCGGAAGTTAGTTTCCAATCCGATACTGATAAATGCCAGACAGAAGAACCAGCCTCGAAATACCTTGGAAGATTCTTTCACCATTGTCGGAACAATAATTTCTCCGCCTTGCATAGAAACATAGAGCAGAGAGAAAACAGATGATGCAAGCACAAACCCCAATACGAATTTGGGAAATCGATACCAGATTTCCCAGGCATCTGGTTTGACTTGAGATTCTTTCCCTTCCACACAAGTCACCCAATACACGGCTACGCCGAATGCGGTGACACCAATCAAAATATTTTGAATCATCTTGATGGTAATCGCGATTTGTTCGGCTTGTTCGCCCAGAATCGCTCCCGAGGCAGCAACAGCGCCGGTCGAGTCTATCGTCCCACCCATCCAGGCACCCCCCAGTATAGGTCCTATGCCCAGCGCTTTGATAACGATGGGCATCAAAATCATCATGATGACCGTGAAACTTAACGAGAGCCCAATCGCAAACGAAAGCTCTTCCTTTTTCGCTTTACAAGACGCTGCCGTAGCAATTGCCGCCGAAACTCCGCACACGGACATGTCAGCCGAGATCACCATATTGAGTGATTTTGATTCTATTTTGAGGATCTTCTGACCAAAAATATAAGTGCTGATCAGCACAATCGGCGTCACAATCCAGGCAACACAAATTCCTGGTACCCCCAATATCAACAAGCGACTGAATAAGACACTGGCACCCATAATGACCAGCCCGGTTTTGATATATAGCTCTGTTTTCAGAGCAGGCTTCATCCACATTGGGGTACCAATTGTGTTGCTGATCACCAAGCCTATCATCAGCGCCCAGAGTGCATATTCCAGATTGTACCTTTTGGCAACGACCTGTCCGGTGAGGACATAAGCCAGTGTCGCCAGCAAAAATACTCCTAGAAAACCTGTCGCAAACTTTGAAACAGAATGTCCCATTGCTTTGATACCAATTGAGAAAGCGCACAGGCTGATCAGGAACACAACACACATTGGAATCAGTAGGCTGCTTTTTTCGGGGGGAAACAGAGAAGACAGCGGATTTGATTTCCAGGAACTCGGTTTGGCCAACCAGGATTTGAGTGGGCTGTGTACTTTTAGCTTTTCACCCGTTGCCTCTGCTTCCTGCAGTTGCTCAGAAAAGTTTTCAGGCAAACCGACATAGAACACCAGAAAACAAATCAGCAGAATTCCCCCACCAATCCAGACGGCCCACCAGTCTTCACTGGTTTTCATCTCGGACCAGGTTGAACGCCTGGGTTCCGCGACAACAATCTCACTCGACTCTGATTCGGGAGTAGACGCGTTTTCTGGCATAATTCTTCTCGGAGCAAAGAGACATTGGTGAGTTCACTTTGAAGTTAAGAATCATACCTTACTAAAAAAGAGAGCCATCGAAAAGCGTGAGACCACTACTTGCTTCGAGATTCCGGGCGCAATAAGCCTGCGTAGAAAAAGAGAGTACTCGCTGCATGTTTCTGTATGCAACGCTACTGAGGAGTTGCTTTTAAAATAATTGCCTGCTTGGCTGGCTTTTCTGCCGTGGAAGTATCTACTGCTTCCTCGAGTGCATTCAGCAATGTCGATTGCGAGTACAGATCGCGAATGATAATTGGCTCTTCAAGTTGATTCGCGGGATAGATCACGGTCAACGGAATGCTAATACTATTAAACTCATC
>NZ_CALEMX010000494.1 GCF_937910335.1 uncultured Gimesia sp.
CCGAATTGGATTCGGACACACACTCTCTTTAAGAAGTTTGAATCGAGGATTGATGAATGTCTGCAACAATTTGGAAAAGTGAAGAGGCTCGTGCTCGACTCGAAGAATGGCATGAGCGATTTGCTGATCGTATCACGGTTCCTCTTGAAAAACATTTTGTGGAGACGAGTTTTGGTCGAAATCTTGTTTTAACGGGAGGGCCGGAGTCGAGTCTGCCTCTTGTCTGTCTCCATGCAATGCGCACCGGTTCTGCTCACTTATTGTCCGAATTAGGTCCCTTGTTGGAACGCTTTCGAATCATCGCCCCCGATTTACCAAATCAGTCTGTCTATGGTCCGCAGATAAAAGTGCCACTAAATGATGACAGTCTGGCACAGTGGCTATTGGAAGTTCTCGACGGATTCGGAATTGAGAAAGTATATTTATTTGGTGTCAGCTGGGGAGGCTTCATCGCTCGGCAGATCGCAACGGTCGCTCCCGAGCGAGTTGAGAAGCTTGTTCTGTTAGTACCTGCAGGTATTGTCAATGGTTCTCATTGGGTTGGACTGACCCGCATGGCAATCCCAATGCTGAAATATCGCTTTTGGCCCACTGAAAAAAATCTAAGGGCTTTTCTCGATCCGTTGTTGACAACCTGGGATGAACACTGGGCTCAGTTTATGGGTGAATCACTGAATGATATGGCGTTCAACTTTGAAATTCCCCCTCTAGCAAGTGATGCGGAACTGAGACAGATCCAGTCTCCCACCTTGGTGTTGGGAGCAGATAACGACATCTCATTTCCAGGTGAGAAACTTGTGAAACGCGCACAATTATTGATACCAAATTGTGATGTTGAAGTGATCGCAGATTGCAAACATTGTCCACCGACCACAGAAGAATTCCGCTTGTGGCTGGCAGATCGAGTGATCCGATTCCTGAATCAGGATGGTCTCTCGTAGCAATCCTCTCGTGAGCAAACGTAGTGCCGTTTGCTCAAGCCAGAATCTTATCAACCACAGTCCCATGCACGTCGGTCAAACGATAATCACGGCCCTGATGTTTATAGATCAACCGTTCGTGGTTCAAACCCATGCAATGTAACATCGTCGCATTCAGATCGTGGACATGCACCGGGTTCTCGGCGACGTTGTAACAGAAATCGTCAGTCGATCCGTATGAGATTCCAGGCTTGATACCGCCGCCTGCCAACCACATGGAAAAACAGCGCCCATGATGGTCTCTGCCGTAATCGGTGCTGGTAAGTGTGCCCTGACTGTAAATCGTGCGGCCGAATTCGCCACCCCAGACAATCAGCGTATCATCGAGCAATCCCCGTTGCTTGAGGTCGGTAATCAATCCAGCGGTCGGCTGGTCAATGTCGCCGCACTGCAGGCGGAGATCGCTGGGCAGGTTGTAATGTTGATCCCAGCCGCGATGGTATAGCTGAATGAACCGCACGCCCCGCTCTGCCATCCGGCGGGCCAGCAGACAGTTTGCGGCATACGTCCCCGGCTTACGGGAATCTTCGCCATACAGTTTGAAGGTCTGGTCGGTCTCGCTGGAAAGATCGGTCAGATCAGGCACCGAAGTCTGCATCCGATACGCCATCTCGTATTGGGCAATCCGCGTTTGAATTTCGGGATCCCGGTATTCCTCGAACTGACGCTGATTCAGTTGCGATAAACCATCCAGCATCCGGCGTCTACTGGATGCATCGATGCCGGGCGGGTTGGAAAGATAAAGCACAGGATCGCCGCTTTTTCGAAAGTTAACGCCCTGATGATTCGAAGGCAGAAAGCCGGTACCCCACAGGCGGGCATACAAGGGGTCCGCAGGTCGCGAAGCACTCCCTTGTGATATAAAAACCACAAACGCAGGCAGGTTCTGGTTTTCACTTCCCAACCCATAACTTGACCAGGCACCGAAACTGGGTCGCCCCGGTTGTTGATGACCGGTCTGCATCAATGTAACCGCAGGGTCATGGTTGATCGCTTCGGTATGAACGGAATTAATCACACAGACATCGTCAACAACTTTCGCAAAATGCGGCAGGGCATCACTGACCCAGGTACCACTCTCGCCGTGTTGATTGAACTTGAATTGCATCGGGGCCGCGATGGGAAACGATTTCTGTTTTGAAGTCATCCCGGTCAGACGTTGGTCGCCGCGAACCGAATCGGGGAGCGGCGAACTATTCAACTCCTTGAGACGGGGTTTATAATCAAACATCTCCATCTGGGACGGGCCACCATGCATGAAGAGATAGATCACCCGCTTGGCTTTGCCCGGAAAATGAGAGGTCTGAATCGAACCCGAGTTCGACTTGGATTCATTCGCGAAGAGACCCGGATTCAACAGTGAACCCAGCGCGGCCGCACCAATGCCCGTCGCATTCCGGCGGAAGAACTGGCGCCGGTTGAATTCCTGTTGTTGTGCTAACATCTCAAACTGCATTGTCTTTTCCAATAGCGCAAATTGCCGATTATTGTTTGGTAACGGTTTCGTCCATATTAAAAATAGTGCTGGTCACCATCGTCCAGGCCGCCAGTTCCTCTTGTGAGATTGTTTTGTCGACAGGTTTTTCGCCGACATTGATTAGTTTCTTTGCCGCAGCCGGGTTGTTTTTGAAAACGGATCTTTGCGCTTCCAGAAGCGTGGTAAGTATTTTCTGCTCAAATTGACTGGGAGCACGACTCGTTGCAGAACGGAAAGCAAAATCGAGCCGCTTCGTGGCTGTCTTATGGCGTTTCAAGGTCCGTTCGGCCAAGATTCGTGCTGCCTCCACATACGTCGGGTCATTCATCAGTACCAGTGCCTGCAAAGGCGTATTCGTGCGGGGGCGATTCACAGTACACGTTTCTCGGGTCGGTGCATCAAAGGCCATCAAAGCCGGTGGCGGACTCTGGCGTTTCCAATAGGTATAAAGACTCCGCCGATACAGGGACTCTCCCTTGCTCTGCTGATAGGCAAGATCCCCATCGTAAGAGACGGCTTTCCAGAGCCCCGCGGGTTGATACGGTTTGACACTCGGGCCGCCCTGCTTTTCAATGAGCAATCCACTGATTTTAAGAGCGTTATCACGCACCATTTCTGCATCCAGACGGAAACGCGGTCCGCGGGCCAGCATCCGGTTTTCCGGGTCACGCTCATAGAGTGCGTCTGTCACACGCGATGATTGCTGATAGGTGGCGGAAAGTACAATCTGTTTTAAAAGGTGTTTGACATCCCACCCACTCTCCTGAAATTCGACCGCCAGCCAGTCCAGCAGTTCAGGGTTGCTAGGCCATTCTCCCTGCGAACCAAAGTCGCCAACGGTTTTGACCAGACCCACACCAAACAGTTGTTGCCACAGCCGATTCACATACACGCGCGCCGTCAGGGGATGTTCGGGATTCGTCAACCAGCGAGCCAGGCCCAACCGATTTAGAGCCGATTGTTTCTTTAACGCCGGCAATGCCCCGGGAACGTCAGCAGAGACCTTTTCGCCATGCTG
Organism: uncultured Gimesia sp.; assembly: GCF_937910335.1. Lineage (GTDB taxonomy): Bacteria > Planctomycetota > Planctomycetia > Planctomycetales > Planctomycetaceae > Gimesia. Next base: position 3,476 of record NZ_CALEMX010000494.1, read on the forward strand.
ATTATACACGCCACGTAACAGCACAAAAGTATCACGCGGTTTTTTGTTTTCCTGCATCACCATGGTGGTCGGGATGTTTTTTTGTAATCGGGACAGTTTGCTTTTGAGCGACTTTCGTTTCTGTTCGCTGGCGCGGAACGCCTCCGGCGCTGCCGTGTTCAGGAAAAAAGTACGGAGTTCCTGTTTTTGAATCGAACTGCGTTTCGCAACAGGCTCCGCGAGGGCGCTGTTCAAGAACTGATAAGTGGCAAGCTGCTTTGCTTCCTCTTCCGGTAGAACGCGTTGGTAAAAGCGAACGTCATCAAGGTCCCCTTTATAAAAAGCACTGGTGCTGCGCCTTCCGAAGCGGAGCGGTTCGTTGACGCTGATCTCCCCGGTCAGGCTATTGAAGGGAGCCGAAGTAGCCTGAGGCTCGCCATCCAGATAAATCCGCACACCACTGGCTTTCGAAGAACCATCGTAGGTCACCAGCAGATGTTGCCAGCGACCAGTTTTGACGGAGGCAACCGTAGTGACCTGAATCGCGTTGGAGTTCCATTTGTGAATCAGATGGGCCGAGAGCTTTCCTTTGCGAAGCATGATGTCGAAACCGCGCAGTTGTTGGCGGTCGTTATTTTTCGACAAAATACAGACCGGGCCTCCCGAAGCAGGTTTGATCCAGGCAGCAACCGAAAAAGGCGTGTTACGGCCAAAGGTGACAGGCGAATCAACTTCCAGAAGTGATGAACCATCAAACTTGATCCCTTTACCGATGAAGCCGGCGACTGACTTTGGTTTACCCATGGCTTTGATTCGCGCGTTCTGAGAGATCTTATCCAGCGGGTAGTGTTGCTGTAACTGTTCCGTTGATGGCGGCGGGAGATCTTTCAACACACCTTGTTCCCACGCGGTCTGTTTTTGCGACAATTCTTTTTCTTGCTGCTGATGTTCTGCTTCCGCAACCGCCACCTGTTCCTTGAGTTGTTTTTCCTGTTTCAATAATTCAGGCGTCGGAACTCTGAGAAGGGGCATTGCATTGCCTGCAGTACCCGTATTCCCTTTTTCCGGACTGTTATTGAAAAATGCAAAGAGCTGATAGAATTCTTTTTGTGAAATCGGATCGAATTTATGATCGTGACACCGGGCACAACCAACGGTGAGACCCATCCAGACGGTGGAAGTCGCATCAAGCCGATCCACCACGTATTCCACGCGATATTCTTCATCAATCACGCCCGTTTCACGAGTCGTCATATGATTGCGATTAAATCCAGTAGCGATCAATTGACTTTGCGTCGGTTTAGGCAGCAGATCCCCCGCCAGTTGTTCGACCGTGAATTGATCAAACGGCATATTGTCATTAAACGCATTAATCACCCAGTCCCGCCAGCGCCACATATACCATTCTTCATCGGTAAAGTAACCACTGGTATCCGCATAGCGGGCAGCGTCCAGCCAATAGCGGGCACGATGCTCGCCGTAACGTGGCGAACTGAGCAAGCGGTCGACCAGTTTTTCATATGCCTGGGGCGAATCATCTTTCAGAAAGTTTTCGAGTTCTGCCAGTGTGGGAGGTAAACCGGTCAGATCTAGCGAGAGACGCCGGCAGAGTGTCGCCTTGGATGCGCGGGCTGCGGGCTTGAGCTTTTCCCGCTCGAGTCGCGCTTTCACAAAATGATCGAGCGGCGTTTGAGACCAGTTCTTGTTTTTCAATGCGGGCAATTCAGGACGACGTGGTTTGATAAATGACCAGTGTTGCTGATATTCGGCCCCCTGCTCCACCCAACGCTGGATAAGTGCGATTTCTTGAGGCGAGATCTCTTTTCCGGAATCTGCCGGCGGCATTTTGAGGTCGGCATCCGCCGTCAGCAACCGTTGGAGCAGCGCACTCTCAGCAGGTTGCTTGAGGTTAATAATGCGATAGTCGTCTCGAGCCTTGAGAACATCCGCACGGTCATCCAGCCGAAGTTCGGCTTCACGAGTGACTGTATCCGGACCATGACAGTGCAGACATTTTTCAGAAAGAATCGGACGGATATCGCGATTGAACTCCACGCGCGAAGCAGGTTTTTTTTCGCCAGATTCCGCCCACACAAAATGACAAATCAGGCTGAAAACCAGCACGAGACCACATTGGATCACACATCGAACTAGGTTCGGTAACGAGCAAGGCATAGGAACAAGCTCTTTTGAGGTAGGATAAAACTTGGTGTGTTTATTAAGATAGTTTAATAATAGCAGCTTGGTTTATCCTTGTCACTCATTTCTCCAAAGAAAATCGTGATCATACCGAGTTCTGTGGATCATTCTTGAACAAAGTCATAACGAGTCAGCCAACGGGAAGCCAAAACATTAGGGGTTATTTCGGCGACGATTTCGGGCGACCTTCATTTTTCCACCAGCGGACTTCCACACTGCCCCGCTCGGCACAGGCGATGATATCAGGCTTTCCGTCGCCATTCATGTCGGCGACGATCACCTGATTGGCACTCCGCCAGTTGTTTTTCAATTCATGCTGTTTCCACTTTCCGCGGGGATCACCCGTGTTTTCGAACCAGGCAACGCGACCCGGATTTCTCCAGCTTGTGGCAACAATATCAATATCACCATCCGCATCCAGATCAGCTGCGGTCGCTTCGAATGCATCGTCAAACTTTTGTTTAACGATATGTTTTTTCCAGTGCTTCTTACGTGGATTGTCATTCTCATACCAGACGATCTGATTATCTTCGGATCGCTGCGAATCTGTCTTGTCTTTCGATCCCGGTCGATACAGAAAACCGAGCGCCATCACAACGTCCATGTCACCATCGCCGTCCATATCAACCGGATTCCCATGCGCGGGGCAGTCTGATTGATCATCAATGATGTGCTTCGACCAGCTAATCCCAGTATTCCCCTTTTTGTTCTCATACCAGACAACTTCGTCAATTCCACGAATGGTTCCCAATAAATCAGGATCGCCATCACCATCAAAGTCGGCAACCCGCATCGTCCGAGTCTCGCGAATGTTTTCCTCGATCAGATGTTTCTTCCATTCGCCCTCCGCCGGCTTACCGCTATTTTCGAACCAGGCAAACTGATTCCCCAGAATCCAACTCGAAGCGGCGACATCCAGATGGCCGTCGTTGTTGAAATCCGCCAATGCCACATCATACGCGCCGGGCAAGTTGGTTGTAATCACATGTCGTTTCCACAACTGGCCATTGGTGGGTGTGCCACTGTTTTCAAACCACAACAGATGCCCACGCAGATTTTTGACGATTACAATATCCAAATCGCCATCATGGTCGACATCGCCAACCATGTGACGTTCGAGCCGTTCAGGATCATCTTTCTGGATCGTATGCTTTTTAAAAACTCCCTTGCCATCATTTTCGAACAAATACAGCCTGTTGTGCGGCGTATAGTCAGCACTCGACAAATCGAGATCGCCATCTTGATCAAAATCCGCAGCGGCGATTCCATAGGCGTAAGCATAATTGTCCGCGATCAGATGTTCGGAAAACTGAATCGAATGTGTACTTTGTTTTTCTTGACTCATCGTCGTCGTTACGAAAACGCCGAAGAGAATCAGGCTCAGAAAAGCGATTTTCGTTGAAAGGGCCTTTTGGTTACACATGTACTGAATCCTTTATGCAAAAGTGATATCAATTCTATCCAGACCACACAGAAGAAGTGTCTGCATCACTTGGTTGGCTCAAGTTTAATACGAGATAAGTAGATATCTGCTTTGCCGGGCAATTCAAAGTAAGCTGTTTTGCCCTCATGGGTGGAAAAATAGCTGACCAGCAATTCATTCCCTTCGGCAACAATTCCCGGATAAGAACAATCGCCACGGGTTTTGAAATGGACCAGCGGGGTAAACCCTTTGCCAGGAATAAATTCCCATAGTCGTGCTGTTTCGGTAAAACGCCCATCAGATAAGGGATGTTTATCACGTCCTGCAAGAAAGATTCGACCCCGGTGTTGAACAGCTGCGGGACTATGAAACGTGAGGCCCTCATCAATCACCTTCCAGTTTGTCAGGGTCTTGGCATCGGCCTGCATCACGACCCCCGACCGAAATCCGCCGAATTTCTTCAGTTTGGGATTCGCTTTTCCATAATGATTCCGGCGGGCAAATAACAAAGCCGTTCCATTTTCGAGAAATAGAATTTCCGTTTCATTGGCCCACAGAATTTCCTCTTCAACTTCTGTCGGCGGGATGGGCGTCGATTGAACATGCCAGTGTTCGCCATCATCCGACACCAACAGATCCACACAGCAATAACCGGGACGCCGTGCATATGCGGGAACGTAAAACTTTCCCTTGTACAATTTGGGACGCCAGAAAATGTAACCGGGAGCCATCAACCGGGCTTCACTCCATTTGGTTCCCTCTTGACTACTCCACACGCAGTTTGCATATTCAATCTTTCCACCGGGGCGAAATCGACAATCAACCGCATACACACGAATCGAATCGGGAGTAGCAATTATTTTGGGATCACGCAGATCGACATTCTCCTGATGAAAGCGAGCCACTTCCTGCCAGTTAGTCTTGTCAGCAGAGCGAATGACAACGATATCACCCATGACATTATGACTGGCACCACCGTGTGAAATGGCACTCCGAAAAGTGCAGTAATAATGCCCTTTGAATTTGCACAGGTCTGTAAACGAATTGTACTTCCCATCATCAAATATTTTCGTGAGGGAGATTTCACCCGCCTGCATCGAACCAGAGGCAAACATCAAAAATAGGCCACAGAACAGGCCACAGAACAGGCCACAGAACAGGCCACAGAACAGGCCACAGAGAAGTTGTAACAATTGCCGGTTCCTGAAAACGGTCATCTAAGGCTCCTTGAATGCAAATGTTGTTTCGTTTACCGGATCTGTGTTGTATTGTCATTCCGTTAATCAAATATTTTTTGGCGAATGTGAACTTATCTCACACGCAATACTGCGATGCAGTCCGGGATGAAATCTGTCGTTACGCCAAAACCACCTCTCTTAACCGTATCTTGTGGGATCGGTAAATTCAATCCGTCTCACATTCGGATGGGAATGATTCTGCGAGATCGTTCAGATGAATCAACAATTCCGAGCTCGTTGCTGATTTGATAAGAACTAAAATAATTCAAACGACCCGCATGTTTTCATCCTTTCCTGAGGATTGGCGCTGGAACGCATGCCTATGATTGGTCAATTCCAAGAGTGAATTCAGGCTGAATAAGAAATTTCTAGTTCTCGTCTCATTTTATATTATAATACAAAGAGTATGACAGACTGTTTCCTGCAGCCAGTCTTATATCGTGGAACGCCAATAGTCGATTGTCGTAGTAAAAAGGCAGCGCAATGATGATGCATACGGCTGGTTCAATACTCAAAGGTGTGATAGTTGGTGCATACATTGGATACGTGCTTGGTAAATACCTCTGTATTCTCACTTCCCGTTATGTGATTCAATACATCGACTACACGCATTCTTTGTACTATGAGAAAGCACAAGAGCGGTTTTGCGAGATGATCGTACTTAGTTTTGTCATCGTTTTCGCCTTCATAGGTCCTTTTGTAGCAGCAGCGTCATTTGGTCGCTGGATGAGACATGCCGTCTATGGGTTGGTAGGTTGTATTGCATTGGTCGTGGGAGTGACCTTAGCAAGAGCCGCGTATCTGGACGAACAGCCCTTTCATGAATCTTATATGGATGGATCAACTTCGATTGATGCAGCACGACTCTATGGTATCCCGGCATCATTTGTAATCGGACCGCTGGCTGGAATTCTGATAGGCAGGTTTCGAGATAAAAAGATGAGCATTAAGCCAAATCAATGAACCCCATCGTCTATCACATCGTTTCCGGACAAGCATTTTTTACAGGCGCAGCGCTGGTAATACTGGCGGCCCTGTTGTCACTGGGCGAGAGTCCGAATGCGAAGCGGGTGACAGTTTTGGCATTTGTCCTCGGTCTCATTGCCATCACGGTTTCTTCGACTCCCCTGCCTTATTGGTTCTGTGGAGTGGCGCTGGTGATCACACTGCTCTGGCTCTGGTCTGGATTTGCGAAGAAAAGGCGACGTGGGTTGGCGTATGCACTGATCGGTGTGTGGATGTTAGGGATGGGACTGGAACTACCTTATCACATAACACCGGACCTGAAGCCTGTGAACGCGAGAGCGTTGACCGTGATTGGCGATTCGGTAACCGCCGGTTTGGGAAGTGGAGAGAAAGCAGAAACCTGGCCACGAATTCTAGCACGTAAACACAATCTGCAGGTTCAGGACATTTCTCAAGCCGGTGATACAGTCACTTCGGCGTTGAAGCGTGTGCAGGAGCAGCCGGTGAATTCGACTGTTGTCTTGCTGGAAATTGGTGGCAATGATGTGTTGGGCGCAACGACGACTGCTCAGTTTGAACAGGCTCTGGATGCCTTGTTGACAGAATTGGAAGCGCCAAATCGGCAACTGATCATGCTGGAACTCCCTTTGCCCCCCTTCTATCATGATTACGGCCGCATTCAACGCGCTCTGGCGAAGAAACATAATGCGGCACTGGTTCCGAAGCGAGTATTTCTATCAATTATTGCAGGAAGTGATTCAACGCTGGACAGTATCCATCTCTCACAGGCCGGGCATCAGAAGATGGCCAATGTGGTATGGGGCTTTCTCAAACCTGCTTATGCCACTGATTGACTCAACGCATTTCAATTCTCAAAAGTCACAACTTGCCGAACAGCGGCACCGGTGGCGAGCGCGTCGAAGGCTTCGTTGATTTCTTCCAGTTGGATCGTACGCGTCAGCAGCAGATCAACGGGCAGAAGACCCGCCTGGTACATGCTAATGAATCGCGGGAGATCACGCCGCGGGACAGCGGAACCCATGTAAGAACCTTTAATCGTGCGTTCTTCAGCAACGAGGCTGACCGCAGGCACCGAAAACATTTTATTGGGATGCGGCAACCCAATTGTGATCGTGGTCCCTCCACGTTTGTTGGCGGCGTACGCTTGTTGCAGAACCAACTCATTCCCTACGCTTTCGAACGAATAATCGACGCCATTCAGAATATCCTTAATCAGAGCAACCGGGTCTTCTTCGCTGGCGTTGATCAGATGTGTCGCGCCGACTTTGGCAGCAAGTTCCAGTTTGTCGGGAAGTAGATCGATGGCAAAAATCGTTTCCGCACCAGCGGCACGCGCACCCATGACCGTGCTTAAACCAACACCTCCCAGCCCAAACACGGCGACACTTGAACCGGGTTCGATTTTTGCAGTATTCACGACAGCCCCCACCCCGGTCATCACGGCACAACCAAATAGAGCTGCGGTACTAAGAGGCAACTGAGAATCGATCTTGATTAACGATTCCTGAGCGACGACTGTATGCTCGGAAAAGGCGGCGACGCCGAGGTGATGATTGATTTCATGACCGGATAAAGTCCGAAACGGTCGATGACCAGAAAGCAAAGTGCCCGCGCCATTGGCGACAGCACCAGGTTCGCACAAAGCGGGTCGCCCTGTCGCACAGGGAATGCAATGCCCACACAGGGGAACAAATGAGAAGACGACGTGATCGTCAGGTTTTAAATCGTGGACGCCCTGCCCGACTTCACGAACGATGCCGCTGGCTTCATGACCCATCACCATCGGCATCACACGCGGACGCGATCCATCAATGGTAGAGAGATCGGAGTGACACAAACCCGCACCCGCCATCTCCACCAAAACTTCACCCGGTCCCGGATCGGCTAGCGAAACTTCTTCCACGACCAGCGGTCGAGATTCCGCATACGGAGTCGGTTTTTCCATATCGTATAGAACAGCGGCTCTGGTTTTCATGGCTTCGTTTCCTCTAGCTGCGACCGGATTCTGTATTCTCTTTCAGTTTGTGCATCGTGACAGACTTTTGACAATATGGCAACTTTCAATTCGTAGATTCTGCTGTCAGTTCAAAGTGATTGCCGTGGATTCTACTGAGAACACATTGGGACGATCAGTATTATCGCTCGTTTTCATGATCGTTTATTGTTATACTGCCGCATTCCGAATTTGCACACCGACTCTGATGGAAAGCCGAGAATTGAATGTCCAGCATTGAACCACCTAACTCCCATGTTCGATTTCGTGTGATTTTTGCCTGTATGATGATGGCGATTCTGTTGTATCTGGATCGATTCTGTATCTCCTTTGCAGAGGTCTTTATCAAAGATGAGTTGGGCTTGAGTGATAAGCAGATTGCGATCATTCTAGGTTCGTTTTTTGCTTCTTATGCATTGTGTCAGGTACCCTCCGGATGGTTAAGTGACCGCTTTGGTGCCCGTACGATGTTGACCATTTACATTCTGTTGTGGTCTCTGTTTACCGCGATGACGGGATTTGTATCCGGCTTTGTAATGCTGTTGATATTCCGTCTTGGGTTTGTAGTGGGACAGGCGGGCGCGTATCCCACTAGTGCGAATATTGTGAGTAAATGGATGCCACTTTCCGCACGGGGATTTGCCAGCAGTCTGGTCGCCGTGGGGGGACGTTTAGGGGGTGCGCTGGCACCGATCCTCACAGCGTTTCTGATCGTGTTATTCGTGCCGATCTCTCAGTCGTCTGAACTACAGCCCGGCGATCTAATGCAACCGCATCAGTTTGCTGTGAAATTTACAGAGAATCTCGAAAAGAAACAGGAATTTGAAACGAAGATTTACGACCACCTCTCACCGGAAAGCAAAACGTATCTTAAAGCAACGACTGTCGATGAAGATCCAGAGAAAGGCACAGCCGTTGAAGCTGACTTTCTGGTAAATTTAAATTCCATTCTGCAAAAAGATACGCTTTATGACCCCTCCGATTTTGAAGATCTGAAACTGAATCAGCAAGCAGAACAATTGTTGAATGTGAACCCTGGTGAAATAAACGTTGAGCAGAGATCGCGTTTGAACCGACTCTTATTTGAGGCCCGTTATTATACGGAAGTACGGAAAGTTCAAGGGCAAGGCTGGCGGCCCGTAATGGTGGTCTATGGGGTGTTTGGTATTGTGATCGCCGGTTTCTTCTGGTGGTCCATCCGTGATTATCCGCGGAAGCATCCAGGCTGTTCTAAGCGGGAGCTGGAAATCATCGAATTCGGTCGGCTTGAAGCAGACAAAGATCATTCGAAAGAGATCGGCGGAATTCCCCTGAAAGCAATCGTGAAGAACTGGAGCCTCTGGATGCTTTCTCTCTCTCAGTTTTGCACGAATATCGGTTGGTTGTTTCTGGTCACATGGTTACCACGTTTTCTGGATGAGACATATCAGGTACCTTTAAAAATGCGGGGAACCATGGTAACCGTCGCGCTTGCTGTTGGCTGGTTCGGGACTCTGTCTGGCGGTCGTGCTACTGACTGGTTGATGCAACGGATCAGCTTGCGCTGGAGTCGTGTGCTGCCGATTGTGATATCACGATTCACCGCCATGGGGGCGTATATCGCATTATGCCTGTTTGATGTTTCCCCCTGGGGGGCAGTCGCGTTATTTTCGGTCGTCGCATTTTCGACCGACTTTGGATCTCCGGCCATGTGGGCCTTTAATCAGGATATCGGCGGCAAACACGTGGGGTCTGTGCTGGGTTGGGGAAATATGTGGGGCAACCTGGGGGCGGCCATCGCCCCTTCCCTCATGATCTTTATGATTGTTAAGGATGATCATATGATTGGTGAGGATGAGCATAACTGGAGTATGGCGTTTATTACCTGTGCGATTGCGTTTTTGATCGCCGGTTTAGCTTCGTTATGTGTTGATACGTCTCAAACTCTTTTTGTCGAAGAAACGCCTGAGGGAGAACTCAATGCGAGTTAGCCCATATGGCATCTAATTCTGAAAGTTTGAGCCGCACACTGAGAATGTACGGGGATTTCCTTTTTTGCCAATGGCCGTATGTCGTGAGAATATACGTACCATCAGGCAGCACTTCAACGCCGGGATAGGCACAGTCGGCACCTTTGGTATTGTCTTTCAGTCGCACATGAAACTGCCCTTCGTTTCCTTTGACAAGGTCATCGTAAGTTCCCACCCAGGCGACCCAGTCACCTTCGGTTGGTGCCTGATGTCCTTTGGGTGTCTTGCTGCGAAAGGATATCAGCAGTCGTCCACTGATCGGGTCGTATTTTCCCGTATGTCGGTCGCCGTTTAATGAGCCGGGCAGATCGCGGGGTTTGGTCCAGGTTTTTCCTTCATCATTGGAAAAGATGATTTGTGAATTGTGCCGACGACTGTTTTCTCTAAGCAATACCGCCAGTTGTTTTCCATCGGGAGAACGAATAATGCCAGGTTCGCAGATATGGTAATCAAACGATTTATCGATGGCGATAGGATCAGACCACGTCAAGCCGCCATCCTGAGAAAGGCTTTTGAAAAGCGTGAAAACGATCGGTGATTCCTGCTTGGAGTTTTTGGAGATGAAGCGACCATCGTCATGAAACATCGCCATGTAATGCCCTTTACCGGTTTTAAGCGGTTCGACACAACCCATCACGACAATGCCTCCCCAGTCGCCTACCTGCTTGAGTTCGCTCCAGGTTTGGCCATCATCTTCTGTCACCGCCATGCGTGTGGGATAGAGGCCCGAAAACATAATGATCCGTTTCTTACCGCTTGCATCAATCACCCGATGGAGTGTAGGAACCTCTCGAGAGGTCAACCAGGATGCAGGCGTTGGCAGGCGTTCGCTCCATGTTTTACCGGCATCGTTCGAGCGTTTATAAACAATGCCACCTTTACCGTGTCCTTTCGGATAAACACACAGCATGGTCTTATTGTCTTCTAACAGAACAGTGGTGGGATGGCCCAGGTATTGCCCCTCTTCTCGATCAATCACAACTTGTCGATGCGCCTGATCGTTGAGATCGATATACGGGATCGAAAAGCCGGGCTGTTGTTTCACTTGGGGAGCAGTCGGCTCAAACGCGAACGCACCATTCAGACAAAAACAGAAAAGTGCGGTGATGATCAGAATTGGATTCTTAAGGGCAGGCGCTTTCAGTAACATCTTAAGTCCTTAAATTGGAAAACTCTATTGAATCTCAGAGGCCGGGAATTAAGAGAAATCTCATTCCATTTGAAGCAGACCTTGTATCTAATCAGCCTAACGAGGAAGACAGGCCTCTTCAATATCCGATGCCAGAATACATTGTCAGATTAAGGCTTGAGCAGTCTAAACCAAGACATTCACTCGCAGATGAGGCGGTTGGAATTCAACGAATATTCCTGGATTCAGCAGCCTTTTCTAAATATAATATTGTTATTCCCGGTTTCTCCCGATAGGATATAGGACATGCGTGATGTATCTGTTTGCTATATAACAAGATACATTACAGAATTCCTCAGCCGACATGGCTTAATCCCACCTGACTTGAATCATCGTAGATATGACTATGAAGACTTTGCAAAAAGTGACAGCTGTCATCGTATTCACGAGCCTGTTTGGTTTGCTGATTTCCGATCTCTCTGCAGCGCAACCCAAGTCAAAGCAAAAGGGGCTTGATTTCTTCGAAAAGAAGATTCGTCCCGTATTGATACAGCATTGTTATGAGTGCCATTCCTCAGAGACGAAAAATCTCAAAGGCAGTTTACTGCTGGATACAAAACAGGGCACATTAAAGGGAGGCGATTCCGGAACAGCCCTCGTGCCGGGAAAACCAGCTGAAAGTTTACTGCTGGAAACATTGCGGTATGGTGAAGAGAGTTATCAGATGCCTCCAAAAGGCAAGCTACCGGATGAAGTGATCGCCAACTTCGAAAAATGGATCGCAATGGGGGCACCTGATCCCCGTGATGCAAAGACAAAAACGACCGTCAATACAGAAATCGACTTCGTCAAAGCACGTGAATTCTGGTCCTTTCAAGTTCCCAAAAGTCATGCTGCTCCCGCGGTAAAACAAAAGGACTGGCCTGTCAAAAAACTGGATTACTTTATTTTGGCGGCTCAGGAAGCCAAAGGTTTCCGCCCCGCCCCCGCTGCTGACAAGCAAACACGCATTCGTCGCGTTTATTTTGACTTAATCGGCCTGCCTCCGACTCCGAAAGAAGTCGAACAGTTTGTCAAAGATACATCACCGCAAGCATACGAACATTTGATTGATCGCGTATTGCAGTCACCTCACTATGGAGAACGCTGGGGGCGTCATTGGCTGGATGTCGCACGCTATGCGGAAGACAACACGAATATGGGACCGCACAACGGACCATTTCCACATGCCTATCGCTATCGAGACTGGGTTGTGAAAGCATTGAATGATGATATGCCTTATGATGAATTTATTATTCGTCAACTGGCGACTGACTTCCTGCCGGAAACCGGGCCTGAAGATTACCCTGCTCTCGGGTATATGGGTTTGGGGCCTTCCTATCATAAGGAAGTCGCGCTTTCGCAACTGGCGTTGGAAAACCGCTATGCAGACGACTGGGAAGACCGTGTGGATAGTTTATGTCGCGGCTTGCTAGGGCTGACAATGGCATGTGCCCGCTGTCATGATCATAAATACGATCCACTAACGGTTGAAGACTATTATGGCATTGCCGGAGTATTTGCTTCTGTCAGACAGACCACGCGCCCCATTATTCCTGATGCAGAAGTCGCGAAAACTCAGCCCGCGCGGGATAAAGCAGACAAACTGACAACTCAGAACACAAAGCTGACTGATCAAAACCGCGAGATAAACAGACGCATTGCATTATTAAAATTGCAGATTAAACAAGTCGGCACTAATGAGTTTCCGTTAATTGCCCCGCGACCGGATCTGAAAAAACAGACGACTATTAGATTCCCGATCGCACCGGAAGAACTTAAGCAGAAGACAGCGATCGTAGCCAAAAATTTAAAGACGATTAAAGACAACAAAGCGAAAGTTGCAGAGATTAAAAAAGCCACACCTGGGTTCGAATTGCCAGTGGCAAATGCCCTGACGGAAGAGCAGATTCGAGTGGAAGAAATCACAAAAGACCGAATGAAGATCGTCTATTATCCCAACAAACCCCGCGATTTGAACATCTTCATTCGCGGAAATGCCGGGAACCTGGGGAAGTTGATCCCACGTCGATTTGTGAAAGTGCTTTCAAACGAAAACACAAAACCCTTCAAGCAGGGCAGCGGTCGTCTGGAGTTAGCACAGAGTATCGCCAGTCGTAACAATCCATTGACGGCACGCGTGATGGTGAATCGAATCTGGCAGCACCATTTTGGTGAAGGTCTGGTCGATACTCCCAGTAATTTTGGTAAAACAGGTTCGCTACCCAGTCATCCGGAGTTGCTCGATGATTTGTCAGTCTGGTTTATGGATCAAGGCTGGTCAATCAAAAAACTGCATCGGCTGATTATGCTTTCTGCCACATATCAACAAACTTCAAACGTGATTTTGTCAGAAGCTCAGAAAACGCTGGATTCTAATAATCGACTTCTAACATATTTCAATCGCAGGAGACTGGAAGCAGAAGTTTATCGTGATGCATTATTGGCTGCGGGAGGCAATCTTGATACAACTCAGTCAGGACGTTCGGGGGATATCGATGACTCCAAATTTCATCGAAGAGGAATCTATGCCACCGTCTCGCGCCACAAATTAAGTACCTACCTCCAGTCATATGATTTTCCTGATCCAGCCATTCATGCAGCCAGACGTTCCAAAACGACAACCCCTTTACAGCAGTTGTTTGTTTTAAATTCACCCTTTGTCCGTCAACAGGCTCAGCTCCTCGCGAAACAATTCGAAGGAGAATCGTCCGAAAAAAGGATTGATGCCGTTTATCGGCAGCTGTTTTCACGAGAACCAACGCCAAATGAAATTCAGGTGGGCTTGCAGTTTCTCCAAAGCGTAAAAGAGGAAGCAACCGGAAAACCGACTCCATCCGGTGGTCAACTACCTACCTTCACAGGCAAACGCATGAAAGCCAATGTGAAAGGGTTAGGAAATCAATATTCAGTTGAACTCTGGTTGAATAATAAAATTCCGAATAATCAACGTGTGATTACCGGTTATTTCTTCTCGCGTGCAAAAGATGCCGATCCCAAACTTGCCGGCGATCATTTGGCGATCTCCGGAAAATATAAGGCAAATAAAGAGGGGCGGCTCTTTTTCTTCAATGGAAACCAGCACCGTCAGTCATTCTTTGGAAATACAGTGATTCAGCCGGGAACATGGAATCATGTTGTATTCGTTCGTGATCATGAGCAGATTCTGGTTTACCTGAATGGAAATAAAAAACCGGAGATCACCGGTCAGGCAAAAACCGGATATCCAGCGGGTGTTGCTGAAATCATTCTTGCAGGGCGAAATGATAATTTTTCGAATTTTCAGGGACAGCTGGGAGCCGTCGCTCTCTTTAATCGGGTATTGAAACCAGACGAAGTAAACAAACATTTCCAGGCGGCCAAACTGAAAAAAGATCAGCTATCCCATGCAGATTATGTCGCTTCGATATTAGAATCCGATCCCCTCTCCTGCTGGCCATTAAGGACTGACAATCCAAATTTCTCACAAGCGGTTGATATTACTAGTCACAAAAATAACGGGGTCTATGAAGGTCGAACAGACATCGACCCGAAGAAACTCACTCCCTGGCAGCGTTACTGCCAGGCATTGTTGTGTAGCAATGAAATGATGTTCGTTGACTAACGACTTCTACAAACAAGGTAGAAAAAGAGACCTAAGGATATGATCACATCAAATCAGCAGCGAATTTTGACCCGACGGGAAATTCTCCAAAAGGTCGGGGGCGGCTTTGGCATGATGAGCCTGGCCGGTATGCTTGCCGCTTCAGATGCGGCTACAAAAAAAGCAGGATCGCCGACTCCGCACTTTGCCCCTAAAGCGAAACGAGTGATCTTTCTATTTATGAGCGGTGGCCCTTCGCAAGTTGATACGTTTGACCCAAAACCCGCTTTGTTAAAATACGCAGGTCAACGACCTAAGTCAGCCGATATCAGAACCGCTTCGAAAACAATGGGATTACTCCCTTCTCCCGTTAAATTTATCAACGCGGGAAAATCAGGGATTCCCGTTTCAGAACATTTTCCGAATATTGCCCGCCATATCGATGACATGGCCATTATTCGTTCAATGCATACCGACTTTCCGAACCATGCGCCAGCGTTATGCATGATGAATCTCGGAACATTGACACCGACCCGCCCCAGTTTAGGCTCATGGCTGACTTACGGGTTGGGAACTGAGAACCAGAACCTCCCTGGATTTCTCGCGTTATGCCCCGGCAAACCAGTCGTCGGTCCCAAATTATGGGGTAGTGCCTTCTTACCCGGAAAGCATCAGGCCACACATATCAATAATAAAGACCTGACGCCCGAGCAGATGATTCCCTACTTAAAGAATGAGGCGTTATCTTCAGAAGAACAAAAAAAACAACTTGATCTGGTTCAGGCCATTAATAAACAGCATCTGGTAAAAAGAGTCGGCGACAATGAACTTGAGACACGGATTAAATCGATGGAACTGGCATATCGCATGCAGTTCGCTGCAACCGATGCTTTCGATATTTCGCGGGAACCGGAAAAACTGAGAGAATCTTATGGTAAGAGCGAGTTTTCGAAAGCTTGCCTGCTGGCACGTCGCTTAAGCGAACGCGGCGTGCGTTTTGTGCAGGTTTATTACGGAAACAGACAGCCCTGGGATACACACAGCAATCACGACAAAAGCAACGAACGATTGTGTAAAGACATCGATCAACCGATTGCGCAATTGATGACAGATTTAAAACAGCGCGGATTACTGGATGAAACCCTGATTGTCTGGGGCGGAGAATTTGGCAGAACCCCGACCGCCCAAGGGGGCATCAATGGCCGCGATCATAATCCGTTCGGCTTCTGTATGTGGCTCGCCGGTGGCGGAATCAAAGGGGGCACGATTCATGGAGCCTCCGACGAATTCGGCTTTCGTGCCATGCAGGATAAAGTCCACGTCCATGATTTACATGCCACAATCCTGCACCTCATGGGCATTAATCATGAGCGGTTAACCTATCATTATTCCGGTAGGGATTTCCGACTGACAGATGTGGCAGGCGAAGTAGTACAGAACATCATCGCCTGATCTCAGCGCATGACTCCTCTTTCCACATAGCTCACTTTTCTTTTCCCGATCTTTCCGCAGGGACCGCTTTTATCTCTATTACATATGATATATAATATACACTTCGTCCCAGTATACTCATAACAGGCCGCAACAGAGCCAATCGAGGAAATCATATGTCTGCCAATCTACCCGGATCTTTTGCAATGGTTCCCCGGGGGAATATTCGCGAGATTGTTGTCCAGAGAATCTTGGGGGCAGTCATTCGTGGTGAGTTTCCCATTGGCCACCGCATGGTGATTCAGAATCTGGCAGAGCAATTTGGTGTGAGTGCCACTCCCGTTCGAGAAGCACTCGTGGAACTGGCTTCGATTGGAATCGTTGAGAACCTGCCCAACCGCGGTGCCGTCATGCGTGAATTTGGGGTCACGCAGATCCGTGAAATTTATCAGCTGCGCAGAATTCTCGAAGTCGAAGCCGTTCGCATGGCCTGTGGTAACATTGAGCCCCGTCTTCTAGCTAACCTGGCTGATGAATTTACTGCCATCAAAAAAGAGACACGCGATAAGAAATGGTCCCAAAAAACGGTGGATCTCGATATTCGATTACATTCATTGATCGCAGAACATTGCAGCAGTACGCGTCTGCAAGATGAATTGCGTCGGTATAACACCCTGGTTCAGGCGATTCGTGAAGTAGTTGATAATGAGAGACAGGCACAGGAAATTGCACTTTCGGATCATGCAGAAATCATCAGCGCCTTGCAATCCAACGATTGCGACAAAGCCGCAGCCACGATGGAACAACATATCCGCAACTCCGCAATGTTAGTCGAAAACTTGATGCTGGAACGACAGCAAAATAAATGAGTTCGATTCTATTTATTTTATCCGTCAGCATGAGAAATTAAATTCGATCTCAAAAAATTGCGTTTCAGAGCGAACTTTTTGATCGGTTAATCTGTCTTTAGTGAAATGATTACTTTAGGAAGAGGTATTCAATTCCATCTTACAAAGAAAACAGGTACGCAAATCATGATCGTTCTCAGAGGGTTCTATTTAAAGTTGGATCATGCCGAACATTCCACGGGAAGTTCCGAGGAATTTAGTTTTCCACTTCGTATGTAACACCCTTGAGTCAATAGCGTGAACTTCAACAGGACCTGGTGATTACAAAACACCAGGTTTTTTTATAGGGATCGGTAGCTGAGATGGTTTAGCGGCGATCTGAAGAATCGCAGACGAGGATTCGAGCACCTCCCGATCCACTCTAAAGAAAATAAGTTTCATGCCCCGTTGGTCTAATGGCAGGACACCGGTCTTTCATGCCGGAAACGCTGGGTTCAATTCCCGCACGGGGTATTCTTTAATAGAAATAAAATAATCAGGAAGTCATCCGGCCGGATGAGGGCTCTGTCTTGAAAACAGGGGGCGATACCAATCGTTTGTGGGTTCGAGTCCCACGGCTTCCGCTTATGAGATAAGAAGTTTATCTAGTCTTTAAGCAGGCATTCAAAGTAATAATAGGACTACGAACGAATTGGAAAAACGTGTGTCAATGAGATTAGAAGAATAGTACGGAAGGTAGCCGGATACGGTTTGCCGGACCGCACTGCTAATGCGTGTGCCTGTCAGGGTGTGTGGGTTCGAATCCCATGCCTTCCGCTTTTTGTTGAAATTCGATATGGTGTTTATAGTGTAATGGTTCTGCACGTGACTCTGTGACTGTTAAAGAGGTGGGTTCAATTCCCCCCGAACACCCTTTGGTTCAAGTACTCAGGAATGTAATCATGGTAGCATCAACGCTGGAACGGCCAACGCTGATTCTGAATCGGAACTGGCAACCGGTGGGCGTAACGACCGTAGCGCGGGCAGTTGTCAAAATCTGGAATGAGACTGCACGAATTGTTGACCCCGCAGATTATCAAACATATTCCTGGTCTGATTGGGCAAAGTTTTGTCCGACAGACGATGAATTGTCCATTCAAAGCAGCCATGCACGGTTCAAAGTTCCCGAAGTGATCACTCTATTAAAGTATGATCGCGTACCTCGCAATAGTGTGACTTTCAGTCGGCGGAACGTCTTTAAACGTGATCGCTTTACTTGTCAGTATTGTGGATGTCAACCCGGTAGCGAGGAACTGACGATTGACCACGTGCATCCGAGATCCTTCGGTGGTGAAACATCATGGGAAAATTGTGTATTGGCGTGTGTTGACTGCAATTCCCGAAAGGCGGCCCGAACTCCGGGACAAGCAAAAATGAAACTGCTGAAAGAACCAGTTCGACCAAAATGGAAACCCTTTTATGCAATGCAATGCATACAGGTTGATAGCTGGTCCCGGTTCATTAGTGAGTCGTACTGGAATGTCGAACTGGAAAGTTAATTTCAACAAGT
>NZ_CALEMX010000495.1 GCF_937910335.1 uncultured Gimesia sp.
AATTTTGCTGTTTGAAGAGTTCGTGTTCAGCAAAATAAACGCCGCAAAAAAAAGAATTGTTCCAACAAGGCCGCCGGCTAGTATTCGTGATTGCATAGTGGTGTCTCCAATCCATTGGAAAAAAGAAAAAAGAGTCAAAGCAGTTCCTCTGTTTGACTTTTGCGCAACTGACTCTGGTAGCGATTTTAGTAGCTGGGCTTTAGACGCTTCATGATCGGCGTTTAAATGTTCATGGGCTTGATCAAAAAGCTGTTCCGTTTCTCTTGCCGATTCGTAAACTTTGCCACACGCAGCGCAACTGCGCAAATGATCGGCCAGGACATGTATCTCGCCCTCTGGGTTGAGGCCAAAGGCGAGCTGAATCAATTTGTCTTCTGTTGGGCATTTCATCTATTATTCTTCACTTTCACAGTCCAGAGGGCGAAGCCGCTGAGCGAGTTTTTTGC
Source organism: uncultured Gimesia sp. (assembly GCF_937910335.1). GTDB lineage: Bacteria > Planctomycetota > Planctomycetia > Planctomycetales > Planctomycetaceae > Gimesia. The sequence goes on from NZ_CALEMX010000495.1 coordinate 447, forward strand.
AAGCGCGCTGCAACGCGGCGTAAACTCCCGATCGTGACATATTGAGTAGTTTGGCGGTCGCTTCGACGTCTTTGCCTTCGAGGTAGAAGGCGTGAATCGCCAGCCGTTCGTTTTCGGGCAATTGGGCTGTCTCGCGGAGGACTAGTTTGATCTCCTCTCCTGTCATTATCTCGTTTTGATCCTCGGTCTCGGCGGCGTCGCCTATATATCTGTGTCGATCGCGCCGACGGCTACGTGATCGCTCTTGGGAAACCCGACGAGAGATCGCAACAACCCAGTAACGAAACTGCGCTGCCTCATTCAAATCCGGCAGATTTTTGTAGGCTCTCAGGAACACTTCTTGTGTAATATCCTGCAACTCCTCACGGCTTCCCGTGGTTGGATAAACAACTGCACGAACCCATCGCGCATAGCGATCGTAGAGAATTCCAAAGGCTTCTCGGTCTTCGCGGAGCGTGAGGGCCACAAGCTCAGCATCATCTAGATTGTGAAGATCGGATTGCAGGGTCATTACCCTATATAAGTGGCCGCTAGCGCCGATTTATCCACCGGAAAATGTGTGTTTTTAAGAAAATGGCGAATAATTTTACTGCCAGCATCTAATTCATTTACAAGAGAAGGGCAAACCGACAAGATCCAGTCCCGCAAACCGTTGATGAAAACATGTATGCTAAAGCCCTTTCCAATTGAAATTATCTCATTGAATCTGGTTCCGGGATAAGGTATGAGTTCCCTTGGCACGCGTGTAGTCAGCGAAATCGGTCGTTTGATTTGCAGTTCCCTATTCGACGAGTTTCGCTAACAGAATCGGGCAGGGGCGTAGGTTTGCACCACGTCTGGATGCGAGACGTGTCGTCCGGAACTAAGGAGAATGGTCTGAAAGCCAGATCTAATCGCAGTAACCGACAGTCATTTCCGCGGAAAACCGATCGCCCAAACTTGAGATTGTTGTCTGGTATTGAGTGTTGAAATCTGAATGTCTTACGGGTCACCAGGCTGTTCATTCAGCTTTCGTTGAAGGCTCACTGACTCAAGGGAATTGTACGTTAGCAACAGTGCCCCTTCGGCGGCGTATTTCTCGAACAAACTCGTGATTAGATACTCTTCGCCGGGCCAGGGATAGGCGAAAACTACGTCAAAGTCTTCAGGATTCAGTTCCAGTTCTTCGTATCCATCGTCCGCATCTGTGATGAGCCAGGAAAACTCGGCGTTGTTGTCGGCATAGGCTTCCTCGACACAGGATTCGCCGCCCGAGGGAATGAAGCTGCCTTGAACGAACTCCACGGGCAGGCTAAAGTCATCTGCCAGGCTTCGGGATGCATCGACCAAGTCTTGCTCAATCTCAATGCCACAGGCCATAAACTCAAGCATCGAGGCTAACGACGCTACCACGCCGAAACCACTTCCCCATTCGCACAACGAATTCCCAGAAGCAAGATTCGCGTCGGTGATGGCTTGCAGAGCGTGGTAGACCGTTTTGAAATCACTCGGGACAAATCCAGTGGCGCGTCGTGGACTAGCCTGGAGAAACTGGCTGACTCTCAAATCAGCTTCGTGAAGAAAAGCAACGATCTCGTCGGGCAAGATCGAATCGTTATTCGAGATTTCAATTTCCACCAAAGGCACATCAAGTAATCCTGCAAGAGCTTCGATTCAGAATTGACTGAAGCAGACTCAGTCACGAGCAAAAAACAACCAGTCGGTCTGCTGTACGTTAATCAGATTGTTGAAAATGGTCACGGGTTCAATACGAACTTCGCGGAACACCTCGTGCAGCGCATCGACAAACGGTGAACTCTCTGCGTACGACCAGACGCCGAGAATTCCGCCTTCTTCAAGATGGAGCTTCGCACGTTGTAATCCATCGACTGTGTAGAATTTACCGTTGGCTTTGTCCAGGTTTTCATCCGGCGAATGATCCACGTCGATGAGGATCAGGTCATGCTTCTGTTCCGGCGAACTGGCGAGTTGCTGATAGATATCACTCTGAGTCACTTTGAGCCGGTTGTCTGCGTTCATCTTGTCTGACAGAGGGATCAACCCTTGCTCCAGCCATTCGATCACCTGTGGAAGAAACTCGACAACCTCGCATTGTGTAACGCGATCGGATTCCAGTGCTGTCCAAGCGGTGTAACCCAGTCCGAGGCCTCCAACCAGAACGCGCAGCTGGGATCCTGAGTGCATCTGCAGAGCGATTTCCGACAGTGCCTTTTCGGAGGCCGTCAGGTAACTGCTCATCAGAAATTCGTGGTCGAGCGTGACTTCAGTGACGATCGTACCTGGCTCGCATAGCAATTCGCGACGCCGCAAACACAGTATGCCGAGTTCGGTGTCTTCGTAGGCAAGGATTTCGAAGAACGGAGGTTCCATAAAAAGCGGGTTTCGTTATGTATGGATTGTTAGCCTGACAGGCAACGGTGCGTATCTATTTATTCTTCTTATCTTGTTTCAGTTTTCGTTTTTCCTTTGGAGTCAGGATGGCCTTTTTCTGTTGTTCCCTTTTGCCTTTATCTTTGCTTCCCTTGTCACCCATCTCTGTTTCTCCCTGTTTGAAAACGAATGTTGCTCTGAGTTCCGTCAGATCGGCTTGACGTTTTCGGCACATGGCTCTTTTGGTCCACGTTCTTGGGTGTCGATAACTCCAAAACCGTTCTGCGTTACTTTCTTGATCGTGCCTTCTGCCATGCTCAGTGCTATTCCTCAATAAGGAATTCTCTGTGGCATTGCCTGACATGACACAGGAGAGACCACTTCGATGCGTAGACGAATGGTAACAGACAGGAAGCAGTCAGGTCAACTGGTGACTACAGAGTCTGTACTGAGTTATTGCATGACAGCGGGGCGTCTGCAAAGAGAGTTCGGAAAAACCGCTGCTGACGAATCCGAGAAGCGGACTCTTTCGCGATCCTGAAAACCGTTGATTAAATCGTATCTACTGAAGCTCGATCAGACAACAATCATCTCATCGGATCAGATTCCGTGCAAAGGTATGGGTTCGACTGGCGCGCGGGCGTCAGCGGAATGGCTCGTTTTTTGTGAATGCTAATATCAATCAACTAAGACCACTTGATCTAAAATAATTATAAAATAGTTTTAAAATATTGAATACGAATCAAAGGTTTATGACTAAGGCGGATCAGTTTCACTATTCGGGAATTCCTGGATAGGGACGAACTCAGAAACTGATAAACAATTTTTAAGCGGAGTGGGATTGTTTCTTCTGTGATATTAAAACGAAATATGATCGATTATTTGGAGGATTCACGTAGTTCTCGAGCAACCGTCAGGTAGTAGTTTCTTGCGGTGGCATTCACCATATTACGGGCCAACTTGGTTAGAGCTTCGGCTTTGATCTCGCTTACTTGCTTGTTTTTTGGATCAAGAGCCAGCAGATGATCTGCTAGCTGGGCTGCCCACTGATCATCGTTGCTTGTTAGTGCCAGCTTAGCGGCTGAAAGAAGTTTTGCGTTTCCTCCCGCAAGCTTGGCCATCCGTTCTGCTTCATCCTTTGGTGGCAGACGAAACAGGTTCGTCGGATTTCCATCAAACCAGCCCAGGTAGCCATTAAAGATGCTGCGTATGCCCCATTCAGGATGTCCGTAAAACGGTTGCAAGTAATCTTTGTTCGCCAAATGCTCAGGCAGTCGAACGTACTGTACCAGTTGATCCGGAGTGAGACCCTTGTTCATACCCTCTACCGTTTTATCGTGGATGAATTTCACAGCATCGTGATAGTCACCTAGAACTTGACGAACTTTGTCTCGACCAAGCACGGGATTTGTATGTCCGCCAACAAGAGCGAGTGCATCTTCCCTGGCAAGCTTCTCAAGACTTTCGGCCCACAGTCGGACGTTCCGCTGAGGTGTGCCGCGAATGGCGTACAGATTAGGAAACGAACGATAGAAGTTGTCACCGGCAAACAGTACACGTTGCTTAGGATACCACACATAGAGTTGATCGTTTGTCTCACCTGGCGCCGAAATCAGTTCTAACTCGATACCAGCGATTTTGATCTTCTGGCGTTCACTTTTCAAAAAGTGCGTTGGCAAGCTTTCCTTACCCGCTTCAAAGGCGCCACCGCCTCGCTTTGGATAACGGACCGGTGCGATACCATTGTTGATACGCTGGTCGGCTGGCAATTTGAATCCAGCTTGTCGAGCGCCACGAACGCGTTGATAGGTTAGTCCGGCCGCGTGTAGGGGCTTTGCTTCACTACCGAAGTTTACGTGTGCCCAAATTTGTGGTCGTTCCTTGCCGAAGAATGCGGGAGCTCCGCCGGTGTGATCTCCGTGTGCATGAGTGAAGATGATCGCTTTGACAGGCTTGTCGGTGATTTTACGAAATTCAGCGACGATTCGCTGGGCAGCCTCCATGGTCATGCCGGTGTCGATGATAACGAGTCCATCATCGCCGATGATGACGGATGAGTTCGAAACACTTTGGCCAACGGATGTGTAAACATCGTCGGCGATCTTGACGACCTGTTCTTCAAGCTGTTTGTTTTGTTCTCGAAGACGCTTTGTCGCGGATGTGTCACCTTGCGCAATCGCTATTGCTGTTGGGATAATGAAACAGAAGAAGATGGCAACGCGTCCAGTAAATTGTTTTGGCAAACTCATTCCAGGTTGTCCGTTTCGATCGTATTGAAGTGTGATAATCAATGTAGGTCGTGTCATGATTTTACAAAGACGAATATTTACTATCGTTCATCTTAGCCATCCTGAAAAATAAAACGAGTGAAATATGGTATCTGAACAGACCGGCCACTTAAAAAACCGTTCTAACTACGGGGAATTGCAATTTATTCGCGTTCGGAAGGCGGACTCCCTGTGCGTGAATTCGAGAAATTGATTTCGTAATTCAACTGACTATTTTAGTCGTACGGTCAGCGAATTTCTTGCAAGAGAATCACGTTCGAGAACGAAAAATGCCAGTTTCCTGATTAGCCTGCCTACTTTCAGTGAAATTCATAATGGAAATCATGCAACGGCAATCCAAATCAAAACGTAAAGGTCGAGCCGTTTTAGGGTAGTGTTTAATTATGCGATCAGGTTTAATAAGAGGCTGGCAGAGTAATCGACACAAAGTAAAATAGTTATCGTAGAAGTGGATGTTCGGGCAACTTCTAGCCTTTCTCATTCCGGAAAATAGATGTGAGAATCGATGAGTTTAGATAATAAAATCACACGTAGAACCATGTTGAAAAGTTCGGTGCTGAGTAGTGCCGGGCTGTGGGTTGGTGGGAAATCGGGTATAGCGGAATCGCGTTCTCCGAATCAGAAGTTGAACATTGCCTGCATTGGCATTGGAAATCAGGGGAAATCTAATCTGGGATTGGTGTCCAGCCAGAATATTGTTGCGTTATGCGATGTCGACGAATCCCGCATCGCGAAATATGGTGCGCAATATCCCCGGGCAAAAACTTTTGCCGATTATCGTGTGATGCTGGACCAGATGGAAAAAGAGATCGACGCGGTAGTGGTGACGACGCCCAATCATTCACACGCGACGATAGCCATCAATGCGATGCAACGTGGTAAGCACATCTATTGTGAAAAGCCGTTAGCACATTCGATTCATGAAGTGAGAGAGATGAATCGTGTTGCCAATGCGCAGAATGTCGTCACGCAAATGGGAACGCAAAATCACGCCGGCGAAAATTATCGACGGACGGTCGAATTGATTCAGTCAGGGGCGATCGGCGGCGTAAAGCAGGTGCATGTCTGGTTTGGACGTCCCGGCGGATGGCGTCGTTACAAACGGGTTGTCGATCGTCCCAAAAAACCACAGCCGATTCCCAAAACACTCAATTGGGATTTGTGGGTTGGGCCTGCGCCGATGCAGAACTTTCATCCCTGTTATCATCCACACGATTGGCACTACTGGTGGGACTTCGGAAATGGCACACTCGGAAACATGGGCTGTCATTATATGGATCTCATTTTCTGGTCATTGAATTTAAAGTATCCGACCAGTGTCGAAACAAAAGGCCCGGAATTACATCCCGATTCGACCCCGTTCTGGCTCGACTGTCACTGGCAGTTTCCGGCTCGCAATTCCATGCCGCCCGTCGAAGTGGTCTGGTATCATGGCCGCGATACACCTCAGCCGGTATTGGATCTGGGGGGACCAAAATGGTCAGCCGGAATATTATTTGTGGGCGAGCAGGGGATGCTGGCCGCCGATTACAATAAACGGGTTCTCTTGCCGGAAGAGAAGTATGTCGGCTCCAAAGCACCCGAAAAAAAGATACCTGATGCGATTGCCAATCAGCGCATGGAATGGGTCGAAGCCTGTAAAGGAAACGGGAAGACGCTGTGCCACTTTGATTATGCAGCCCCCTTAACGGAAACCATTCTCCTGGGAAATCTGGCGTTTCGTGTTGGGAAAAAGATTGAGTGGGATGCAGAGAAAATGAATGCTTCCAATATAAGCGAAGCAGCAAAATACGTTCAACGCGAATATCGAGATGGTTGGTCGCTTTAATAAGAAATCACAAAAGGTGGGAAAAACGGTTATCAAAATGAAACAAACTATGATCTTCAGTTTTTTAATCACTCTTGCCTCACTGATGGGAAATCTTTCCCTTGCATGGGCGGGACCTGCTGTCATTCTCGAAGTCTCCGCCGGTAAGCAGGCACGACACAATTGTGTGATTTCGATTCCCGTACCCAAACTGCTGGAGAGCCAGAAAAAATTCAGTCTGCTGCGGGTTGATAACGGAATGGAAATCCCCGTTCAGCTTGATGGCACAGGTGAGCGACGGGAACTGGTCTGGATTTTACGCGAACAATTAGACAAGGGTGCGACACGTAAGTATCGCCTGCTGGCGAGGCCAGGAAAAACAGGGCAGGTAAACCGAGTCTCCGTAGTTGATGATGGAAAACATTTAAACGTGAAAGTCGGCGGGAAACCGGTACTGACCTACAATCATAAGATCGTCGAAGCACCTCAGCGAGATCAGGATTATTATGACAAAAGTGGCTACATTCACCCGCTGTATACTCCATCGGGAAAAGTAATTACAGATGACTTCAATCCCGATCATTCGCATCAGCACGGCATCATGTTTTCCTGGCGCAAGATCCTGTTTGAAGGCAGGGAGAATAATGGCTGGGATCAGAAATCGAAATTAGGCAAGGTGGAACATAAGAAAGTCAATTCTTTCACCGGTGGCCCCGTTTTTGGATCATTAACCACGACCATCAATCATGTCGATTTGACGAATAAAACAGGCCCGGTGACAATGCTGAACGAGGTCTGGCGAATACGTGTTTTTGCATTGGATGACCAATTTCTGTTTGATATCAATTCGATCCAAAACTGTGCCACGAAGCAGCCGGTCACTATTGACAAGGTTCATTATGGTGGGATGACCGTTCGCGGCCATGCCGATTGGCACAAAGACCGAACTTATGACTATCTGACCAGCGCGGGCAAAAATAAAGAGAATGGAAATCAGACGCGGCCGCACTGGGTGGAAATGTATGGCCCGCTGGCTGGGGAATCGGCCGGGGTTACGGTTTTAAGTCATCCCCAGAATTTTCGGTTTCCGCAGCCCGTCAGACTGCATCCGAAAATGCCTTATTTCTGTTTTGCCGTTGCTGCCATTGATGCATTTGCGATTGACCCGGGAAAGCCCTATGTCTCACGCTATCGCTACTATGTCCATGATGGTCAGCCTGATGCCAAGGTGGATCAGCGGTTGTGGGAAGATTATGCAGATCCCCCACAGGTCAAACTTGTGACCGCGCCTTAGCAGTCTCAGTTCTCTTTCTTTTCAGGAAGAACTTCTTTGGGGGATTCCTGAGGAGCTTTTTTTGTTGCTTCTTCGGTGAGGACTTTGGGGCTTTCTTTGATGGATTCAATCATCTTCACGATTTCTTTTTCATTAAATTCTGTGGATTGAATCTGTAGCATCAGGAAGGCCGGACCACTATTACCAGGGAATACGCCTGTTATCTGATGGAATTCCTTATCCTTTTCATCAGTTCCTTCAGCAAAGGTGAAGTTGAGCTTTTTGCCTTTAATTGTGAATTCGCGTTGCTCTTCTTTTGTGATATCGAGCTTGCGTTGATCCTTATTTTGCTTTTGCTTATTTAGACTATTGCGGAACTCTTTCTCCATATCAATCATACCATCATCGGGGATAGTCAGACTCATTAGGATCAATATCCCCTGTTTTGATTCTGGTTCGAACAATGCCATTTGCATGCCTTTGCCAATGACGCTAAAAGTTACTCCCGCTTGGGGTTTGAAGGTATCAGGAATCGTAATATCTGTGATTTCATTTTGGATGGCGATGATATCTTCTTTTTTCTCCGTTACCTCCATTTTTATATCCATATTTCTGGCAGCATAAAACAGGCCACCACAACACAGGATTAAGCAAACGCCTCCGATGCCCAATATTATCAATAAAACTTTTACACCCGTACTCATCCCTTTTTTGGGCTGAGCAGAAATTTCCTCAGGTTGAAAGTCATTCTCTTCAGAGTAAAAGTTATCATTGGACATAGCGTTAACTACCTTTTCCTAACATTCAGAGCAAATGGAGCGTCCAGAAGGTGAGAATTAATGTGGTCTGTAATTGCGGATATCAAACTTACCGAATAGGGCAAGTCTATATAGATTCCACTTAAGAAACGAGCGAAAACGAAAACCGGATCACAAAAATCCTGGAATTATGAATAATCTTCCAGGTTTCGATGTCCGTTCTGGCGTTCTTCTTCCCTCCATTGCTTTTGGAGTTTTCGCCTTTCCCGTTTTGACAAACCTTTCAGCAATTCCGGATCATGGGCATTGTCGACGCGTATGATCCTTTTTGATTTCGGTTTACTTGCGGACTGCTGAGGTGTCGGTTCCAGGTCTTCATCAGGCTCTGGTCTGCTGTCTTCCTGTGGGAGAGATACTTTCGTCTCGGGTTTTTGTACTGAGGCAGTCTTTTTTCTTCGGGAAGAAGTGTTTGTTCTTTTTGAGATTGGTTCAGCCGTCTTTGCGTCAGTAAAAACTTCTTCCGTTTCCTTTTGAGCTGCTTGCTGAGCCATTCGGTCGGCCAGGAGTTCTTTTTGCTTTAAGGATTTGGCAACCTGCCTTGCTTTTTTCTTGATTCGACGACGATGCAACTGATGTGCAAAATGCTTCTTGAAACGGGAAGGGGCTTTCTCTGGTAAATCAACGGATCGATAAAGTAAGTGGTGTGTATGTAATAACAGGCTGGTAAACAAGCTCCAATGAGCGAAGAACAGAATTCCGGCCCCGATCAGGTTATGATGAGATTCCCAGGGGATCAGATTTCCCGTTAGCGTAAAAGTCAGGTATGTCATGTAAGTCGCTACAGCGAGAATGGTAAAATTCAGACCTGCTCGATCACCACGCATTTCCAGATAGCTCATTAATGAAACGGTAAATCCAATGACCAGAGCGGGAATCAGCCAGGCCAGAAGTTGCGTATGAGGTCCCCAGTCAAATAATTGTAACTCAATGACTGTTGAGGCCCAGACCTGATGCAATTGTGTCGTCGTACATAATGCGAACAGAAATAAGCCGCCAGCTACATACTTCCACAATCGATACCTTCCAGAAAAATCATGCAGACTTTGTGTACGCAATGCAGCAATCAGCAAAGCAATCTGTCCCGAGAAAAACAGAAGAGATCCTGTCAGAAAAAGAGCCAACGGACTCTGTTCCAGTGACAGATATGTAGAGAGCACTGATTCGGGAGCACACCATTCGAGTCGATAAAAGTCCAAGGCAATCAAACCGGAAAAACACAAAAAAATCGGCAAATAATAGGCAGCAAGTTTCCAGCGTTTTGGAAAGATAAGAGTGCGCAGAGGATATTGGCCTGCTGCAAAGCGATTGGTTCTCGCATTTGAAGTGGGTGTAGAATCATCGTTCGAATCATCGAGAGATTCTAAAGATTCTGACGCCAGTCTTCGGCGTCGACGTTCATCCATGGAACGAGAGCCAGCAAATCCAGTAGACATTGATTCTCTTTACGATCCTTCAGCGAGATCTTTGTCGTCAATTCAATTTTTCGATTGAGTGAATTGAATGAAGTATGGTTTCCGTATCAGGATAGAGAGAGAGGAATGATCCATTTCACACTACCTCGGAAGTACTTTACTCTTCTTACATCGGTAACCGGCAATTCGCCGCACGAGTCAGGATCTTCATTTTGTGTCGACTGAGGGCAGGCATGTTTACTGCATTTGGATCTACTGTTTTAACTACTATTGACTTCGTGATAATCAATATCGAGATAACAGGACTATTGCACCTATCTTTACCAGTTTAGTAGTTGTGATTTATTAAAATTGCCGGCATTGTTGGTGGGGGGGGGTTAACTCTTTAGTATTATTGAGTTTATGTGTTGTTTGGAATTCTAAGTCTGAACAGTCCTCAGCACATTACAGACTGTATATAATAGGCGGTCACATTTTGGGCCTCACTACTTTATATTAAATGGAATGCTGTTTTATGTTGATACGATGGAAATGTGCCTTGGCACTGGTTTCGCTTTTGTTTCCTGTTGCTTTGCTCTCGGCGGCTGAGATTCCTGAATCGGCAATCTCCTCTGATGCGAGTCTAGTCATTCGACTCAAGCAGCCGAAAAAGACATTGCAAAATATATCTGGTCTGTTGAATCAGATCGATGAATCACTGACTGGAGTTATTCAAGGGAATTTACGTACGATTCTCGGACGTTCTCTTTCAAACCCTGAACTGGCAGGTGTAGATCGTTCGCGCGATATGTGTGTTGGTGTGTTTCTTAGTCAGACTAAACAACCTGGGTTGCTCTACGTAATTCCGGCTAGTGACACGAAAGTGATCAAGTCTGCCCTGGGCAAAGATTTTCATCTCGCCATTCATGAGAAATGGGTTCTTTATAGTGAAGATCAGAAACTCGTTGATCAGGCAGTGGCGTTGTTAAAATCTGGTCACCCGAGCTTCCAGGATCTGATGAGTAGCCCTGCACGAGATCTGTTTGCAGGTGGTGATCTTTCTGTGTATGTGAATTCACAAAATATCGTAAAAATCTACGAGCCACAATTAGCACAGGCAGATTTGAAAGTAAATGAGGCACTCACACAGCTTTCCTCCACTGTAAATTCAGCACCCGGTGTGAATATGAAGCCCATTCTTTCAATGTATAAAGGGTTGGCCAAAGCAGCTTTACAGGCAGTTCAGGATTCAAAAAGTTATACGACAGCATTGAAGACCGGGAATGATGGCATCGACCTGGAGAGCCGGTTTGAAGTCAAAGAGAACTCTCTCACCGACCAGTTGTTTCAGAAGAATCCACCACAGGGCTTTGCACAACTGGGAAAGTTTCCCGCAGACCAGCTGGCATATATTGCAGGTGTGGGAAATACTGATGCGCTTATTACCTGGGGATTCGATTTTACAGCGCAAATGTTTGACGAAACCGAAGAGAACGCAGAAGCCAAGGCAAAATTCGAGACCATTGTCAAAGAGATCCATAAATTAAAGTTTGGCAGCTATTATTTTTCTTTTGAGTTGGGAAAACTTTCTGAGGGAGTGCTGAATGCCTATACCATTTCGGAAGTGGAACCTTCAAGCCAAATGCGAAGTTATACGCGTGAAATGATGTCATTAATGAAGAACATTTCGCTGCCGGGAATGAAGCAGGATATCACGATGACCCCTGATGCAGAGAGAGTCGGCAAGGAAACCGTTGATCTGACGGTCATCAAACAGGAAGTTGATCCTGAATTTGATCCTTTGCAGATTCAGAAAAGGATGCTGGAAGTTCTGTATGGCCCTCGGGGTATTACCAATCGCATGGCATATCCAGAAGGGATGGTGCTCCAGGCGATGGGGACAACGGCTTCCATGAAAAAATTTCTGGATGCACTCAATGCAACTGCTGATTCCAAAAAGGTTTCTCAAAATCAACCTGCGTTTATTGCGGCTCGCAAACAGGGGCTCAGTAAAGCAAATATTCTCGTCATGATCGATCTGCCTTCGAGTATTGCGAAAGGTTATAATATTTTCGCAGAGAGCAGGCAGAAACAGGGATTGTTTTCAGATGAACTGTTAAAAAAGGAGGGAATCACTGCCTCTTATCTGACGTTCAGTCTGACGATGGGAAAGCAATCCATGACGACCAAAACTTATGTGCCGGTGCTGAATCTGAAAAGCGGGTTCAAGATATTTTCGATCATCATGGGGCAGGGATCGTAGAATCCGAGCCGAGTACCGGAAAATAACTGAAAAAAGTTACGGTTGTTCGGTACGGGGTTTATCTTGGATAAGTTGTTGTTATCATGTGGTTTATGTGGTGTTGGTGATTTGTTTGATTACCTATAAAAACAGGAATGACACTTGGTTTTGTAAAACAGCTCTTGAAATAATCCACATTTTATCGAAAACTGACGAAAATAAGCGAACCATGGACAGACTTCTGCTGTCGTAATGGTAGGAAGAGTTTGCAGGCTTGCTGTCTGAGGCTCTCTGATGAATTTAACTTTTGTGAGCGGAAATACTCCGTTTTTTTTACGAGGCAGAACGCCTCTTTTTTTTAGTCTCTTTCTCTGCGGTTTAACGCAGGAGGTGCACTGATGATTTTTTCTAAACAGAATCGTCGTTTCGTCGTCAAAGCAATTAACAATAGCGCGTTTGTGAAAACAGCAGCTGTCGTGAAAGCCATTGATGCCGTCCGTGCCGCCCTCCGTCTAGATACGTTAAACCCTCTACGTGGAGAACGATTGCCGGAATCCGGTGGTATGCCGGGGACCCCCTCGATGAGTTGGCATTGTTGTCAACATCAATCATCGATGCATCTGCTATATCGAAAATATATGCAGATAACGGGTGCCAGAACCACTGTGACCGGAACTGCTTCGTAAGCAGTCTCCTATTCCCTGCTTTTTAGCAGAAAATCGTTTACTCAAAGTGGTTGGTTAAAACGCAATTTCAGTTTTGACTGACGCTGCCATGTTTGATGGCGAGAACACAAACGTTGTCATAAGTAAGACCAGTTTGAGAAATCAACGCTTTCTCTGGTTTTCAGATGACTTAAAACAATGTTTGTTCTCAACTCGATCATGATCGCAGCTACCACTTTGAACATCCTTGAATCAAAAGTCCTTGCTCAGGGACAGAGAAGAGATAGAACAATGGAAGATCTAAAGTTAGTTCAATTAGTTACTGCTGCTCAGAGTGGTGATCGAGAAGCATTCGGTTCATTGGTCGTTCAGTTTGAATCGACAGTTTATGCGATTGTTATGAAGCGATTGCGTAACCATGCAGAAGCCAGTGAAGTGACTCAGGATATTTTCATCCAGGCAATGCGAAAACTGTCTCAGCTGAATTCTCCAGAGCGTTTTGCGGGTTGGCTGCGACAGATTGCCGTTCGGATGTCAATCAATCGTGCTGTTCGTCGGCCTAACGAGTGCATTCAGAGTCCGGATACATTTATTGTTCTGGATCATGAACCAGAAAGCCCGTTAGATAAATTACTGGAAACAGAACGGGCGTCTGAATTACGAGGAAGTCTGGATCAGTTGGGTGAAGTCGACCGGCAGACACTGATTTCATTTTACTTCAAAGGACAGTCTTTGAAGGAAATGAGTCACGAATTCGATCGTCCCATTGGAACGATCAAGCGTCGGCTGCACACCGCACGGAATCGTCTACGGGAAGCCCTGCTGGACCTGCAGTCCGTTTAGTTATCGGTAAAGTGAAAATCAAAGCCTGCAAGGGGAAACTCCTACAGGCTTTGTGTTTTTTGGAAACAAGATTTTAGTACGATCTCGCGCTGTTTTCTTACTTGACGAAATGGGACATTCGAGAATGGATCAGGGGAGTACGATTCCCGCCTGCGTGAGTAATGTCGTCAAGGCCATCAATGGAATACCTGAAATAGCAGAGTGGTCCGTGGATTCAATCTCTTCGAACAGTGTAATTCCCTGACTTTCCAGTTTATACGCGCCGGCACAGTCCAGTGGCTGATCAAATTGAATATAACGTTTGAGCGTTTCACGATCGAGTGGTCGCATTTTAAGTTTGGTGTAATTTACGTGTGTTTCATCGAAGTCTGGCCCCAAAACGGCAATTGCGGTGATGAGCAAGTGTGATTTGCCCTGCATTGATAAGAGCTGTTCCAAAGCGCGTTCTGCAGTGCCGGGTTTTCCCAAGATTGTCTCTTCGAAAGAAACCAGTTGGTCTCCGCCAATTACTATGGCTTCGGGTTTCTGTTGAGAGACTCCTTTGGCTTTTTCCATCGCCAATGTTTCTGCCAGGGATTCCGGAGACAGGCCAGTTTGTTTAAACAGGTTTTCATCAACTTGTGGATCACAAGTTTCAAACTTTAGTCCCAGTCGCCGTAATTGTGCAGCGCGATAAGAGGATGTGCTGGCCAGAATCAAATTCATAGAAGACCCTTAAAGCTTTCAATTTAGCTGGCAGGTTGAAAAAAGACCTGTCGTGGGGAGAGTTGATTGAGGGATCGGTTCCATTCTGCGATCGCGGCGAGTTCTCCCTCTTGCGTGATGACGGCAATTTCTGCCTGCTGAGAATCGGCGGGAAATTGATCGTGATGACATTCCAGCTTGCGCCCCTGACTGAGATGCTTGAGTTCTTGTTCGTTGCAAACATATTGAGTGAGATGTGCGACCGCAGAAGCAGGATTATGCAGTTGTGTGGTAATCGACTCCAGTGAAAACTCTTGATCCAGGGTTATGGCGGATGAAAGGTGAAACGATCCAATTCGTGTACGAACCAGAGAGGTCATGAGGGCTCCTACCCCCAGTTGTTCCCCGAGGTCACGGCCCAGTGATCGCACATAGGTTCCCGAGCCGCAGACAATGCGAAGTTGAAAACGCGGGAATTCAAAGTCGAGTAGTTCGAGTTCATGAACTTCGACAGTACGTGGTTGAATTTCAAAAGTCTCGCCACGGCGGGCGCGATCATAGGCGCGTTGGCCATCGATATGCACGGCTGAAAATTGAGGTGGAACCTGTTCAATCTTTCCTGTCAATGCTGGCAGACATATTTCGAGTTGTTCCCGTGTCAAGGGGGAGCAATCTGGGGTCTCGGTAACATTGCCTTCGATATCATCAGTATCGCTGCGTTTTCCCAGGACAAATTCGCCGATGTATTCTTTCGGTTGTTCCTGTACAAATCGGATCAAGCGCGTAGCAGAACCAATGCATACGACCAAAACACCCGTTGCCAGTGGGTCGAGTGTGCCAGCGTGTCCCGCTTTTGCAGGTTTGACCCGCTTTTGAATTTGGTCCACTACTTGACGTGAAGTCATGCCTTCGCGTTTATGAATATTCAGTAAGCCGGATAATTTCAGGCCAACAGCGTTTTCGGAATTCATCGGAAAATGTTTCCCGTTTTTCTGGTGTATGCCAGCACAGAATGATTCGACAGTATATCGCTTTCGATCAAACCGTGACGCGGACTTTTTGTTGATGATAATTCAAGGCAGCTCCTACAAATCCGGCAAAAAGCGGATGCGGGCTGACTGGCTTGGATTTGAATTCCGGATGAAATTGGACGGCCAGATACCAGGGATGCTCAGGGATTTCTACTATCTCGACCAGATTTCCATTGGGGCTGGTACCTGTGGGAATCATACCCGCTTCAATCATCTGTTTTTTATATTCCGGATTGAATTCATATCGATGTCGATGGCGCTCAATAATGGAATCGGCACCATAGCAGGTATGTGCGTTTGAGTCGGGTGTAATGATGCAGTCTTGGGCGCCCAGACGCATGGTTCCCCCTTTTTCTGTTACTTCTTTTTGTTCTTCGAGTAAACAAATTACGGGGGCGCTGGTTTCGCTGTTGAACTCAGTACTATGTGCGTCCGGTAAATCCAGAACGTTTCTGGCAAATTCAATGACCGAACATTGCATTCCCAGACAGATCCCAAAGTAGGGGATTTCAGATTCACGTGCAAAACGTGTGGTTGCGATTTTTCCTTCGATGCCACGTTTTCCAAATCCGCCGGGAATCAGAATTCCGTCGACGTTGGAAAGCAGGGTTTCTGGCCCTTGTCGTTCGATCTCTTCTGCTTCGATTCGCTTTAAAAGAATACGCGTAGAATGATGGAAGCCCGCATGGAACAACGATTCATAAATCGATTTGTAAGCATCTCTGTGATCAATATATTTTCCTACGACCGCAATCGTGACTTCATGGTCCGGATTTTTGATCCGATTCAGAAGAGACCGCCAGTTGGAAAGGTCTAGAGGCTCGGCATCCAGTTGCAGTTTGCGCGTGATGAGTTTGTCCAGGCCATCATCGGCCAATCCCTGGGGGACTTCGTAAATGGAATATTCTGTATCAATTTCCTCAATCACCGCCTCTTTTTCCACATTGCAGAACAGTGCTATTTTGGCTGCATGGTCTTTGTCCATGGGGCGTTCGGTTCTGACTACTAATACATCGGGTTGAATACCAATCTGTCGTAATAACCCCACACTATGTTGTGTAGGTTTGGTTTTCATTTCTCCCGCAGCTTTGATGTAAGGCACCAGAGTTAAGTGAATGAACAGGCAGTTTTCCTTGCCAATATCCAGAGGAATCTGTCTGATCGCTTCGAGAAATGGCAAGCCTTCAATGTCGCCTACAGTTCCTCCTAGTTCGGTAATGACCACATCAACGTCGGAACTGGCAAGATTTAAAACCGACTCTTTGATTTCATCGGTGATATGGGGAATCACCTGTACTGTGGCACCGAGATATTCGCCACGTCGCTCTTTTTCGATCACTCGCTGATAGATTTGTCCGGTTGTATAATTGGATTTCCGGGAGAGAGGGCTGTTTGTGAACCGTTCATAATGACCGAGATCAAGATCGGTTTCGGAACCATCGTCCAGCACATACACTTCCCCATGCTCGTAGGGATTCATCGTTCCAGGATCGATGTTGATGTAAGGGTCCAGCTTCTGCATGCGAACCCTGAGACCCCGTTGTTCGAGAAGAAGCCCAATCGAAGCGGACGTCAATCCTTTTCCCAAAGAACTGACAACTCCACCTGTGACGAAAATATGTTTGGTTGTATGTTTGGTCATTTTACCATCTGCTAATCGAATCGTAGTTAGTTTTTTTCATAATATGCGATGCAAACCAAATTTGCACGTTCCAAAAGAAGGAAAGTTAAACTTGCTGCATTCCAGGAATCACAGACATGCGTTGCATGGCATATAAAAGAGAATCCAATTTCACATTCGTTTTATTTCGTTTCAAATTCTGCCAGTTTGTTTTCATCTATTTTATCAAATGATTTCTAAAAATGGTTATCAAATATCCTGATTTTGGCGTGTTACAAATTGAGCATAATCCTCCGGCGTATCAATACCAACCGTAGGATGTGATACTTGAGCAACTTGTATCGTAGCACCGGTTTCCAGAGCGCGTAATTGTTCTAATTTTTCCAATTCTTCAAGAGGAGTGGGTGGAATTTTTGTTAAATCCAGCAAAAACGGTCTGCGGTAGGCATAGATTCCCAAATGCAGCAACCAGGGGCTCTGTTCTGGCAAAAGTGTTTCGGGCGCGATATCCCTGCTAAACGGGATGGGAAGACGACTAAAGTACATCGCGGATCCATCAGGGCGACAGACCACTTTAGTGCAGGAAGGATCCTGCAACTGATCTAAGTCACGAATCGGTGTTGCTAAAGTGGCCATATCAGCTTTGGGTGTTTGTATGAGTAATTCAATCAGCTGATCGATCGATTGAGGTGAAATTTCTGGTTCGTCTCCCTGTATATTGACCAGGATTTCCGCATCAAAAAGTTCTTTGTTTGCCACTTCTGCAATCCGGTCAGTACCGCTGGGGTGTTCTCCGGTCAGGAAGGCTTTTCCACCAAAACCATGAACCACCTCCAGTATTTCCAAGCTGTCTGTAGCAACAATCAGACGGTCTAACTTTTCCGATGAGGCAGCCGCTTCCCAGGTATGCTGAATTAATGCTTTTCCAGTTTCATTTAGCAATAACTTCCGGGGCAGCCTGGAAGATTCCAGTCTGGCTGGAATGACGCCGCAAACTAGCATGTGAACACCTCCTGTGTTTCCTGATGACCGGCTTATTTCAATAAACCATCAACAGGTCCAATTTATCAACAGAGAGTCCGACTCTTCAAGCGGGGAACAGACAAAACTCTGGTATTCCCTCAAGTATTCCATTTGCTCAACTCCAAATTGCATTTTAGAGGCTGGTATTGGACTGGTATTGGAGAGGAAGGAAAGTTCTGATATGTTGAGCCTTCAGTAGGTTAGGTCTTAATTTCATACTACGACAGGGATGCGAAGATGGAGTACGGATTCTTAGGATATCGATCCACGTTCATGTTGGACTTTGTGGTCTCAGCGCTGGTTTTGATCGTGCCTTTGCTGTTATTCAGTCTCTATTCCGTCAAAATCAAACGTAACTTTTCTCTGCATAAGAAGTTGCAGATTGTGCTCGGCGCGGTATTGCTGGTTGCAGTGACTGCATTTGAAATTGACGTGCAGATCATGCATGGTGGATGGCAGAATATTGTGAATCAGCGTGAAGTCCCACTCACACCGGAGCAATTTAACTTTGCACGTAATGTTCTCTACGTGCATTTGGTTTTTGCCGTCTCGACTCCGCTGTTCTGGGCAACCACTCTCTTCCTGGCTCTGAAGCGAATTCCCAATCCGCCCGCACCCTGTGCACACAGTAAACTGCATCAAAAACTGGGTTGGATTTCCACGATTGATATCACGCTGACTTCGTTGACAGGTTTGTACTGGTATTACGTCGCTTTTATCGCGAGTGCCTGAAAGCAGGCTGTTAGCAGTACCATCAGGACTTTTTCTTGGAGCGGGTTACTGGTCCTTTGTCAGGTTTTTCCTCATCATCGCTGCTATTGTCTTTAGCAAGAACACGCGCGATGGCATCGAGAAACACATCCATTGCGAATGGTTTCCGCAGGTAGTCATCGACTCCCAGCATCTCGGCATAAGCTTTATGCCTGCCCCCTTCATTGGCTGTAATCATGATGACTTTGGTGGGGGAAGGAAGCGATTTCAGAGTTTCCAGAACTGGAAAGCCACCCATTTTGGGCATCATCATATCGGTGATGACCAGATCTGGATTTTCTGATTGGGCGAGTCTTTGCCCTTCCAGACCGTTTGGTGCCACAATAATATTATATCCCGCTGATTTGATCACACCACTCAGGGTGCTGGAAATCTCGCGGTCATCTTCGATCAATAAAATCGTATAATCAGTTGACATGGTAATTCTCATTCCCTGGAGAAACGGGTCGTTTCTCGTAGCTCCTGTTTTCAAAGTGACTCAAGGCCACGTCCGTAGACTTTCTCTGTCCTGCGTATATGGTATGCCTCTATTCAGTGATTCTCAAGGCTGTTATATGAAACAGTTTTGATTCTTCATTTTTCCAGCCTGTCAGTCATACTATTATACCGGCTTTTCCGAAGATTCTTCAGGTCATTTCCGCTTGCGAAATGAACGCTTTTACCATCTGGTCATTTTTGACTCCCGGGGCACTTTCCACTCCACTGGCGGTGTCAACTCCAAAAGGGGTAACCGCTTTGATTGCTTCCGCTACGTTTTCTGGAGTCAGTCCACCTGCCAGAATTAAGGGAGGCCATTCCTCAGTGCGATAGTTTTTCCGAATCATTTCCCAGGGGGCAATGAGGCCGGTTCCACCATAAGATTGAGGTGAATAAGCGTCGATCAGTATTTGATCGGGGCGTTTCCCACACTGATCACATTCAGCTAGAAATTCAGCCAGAGTGTCCAGGTGGGACTTATCAGTGCGGAAGGCACGAATTATACGCAAATCTGGTAATGCCTGGGCCAGTTCTGCTAGAAATGCAGGAGATTCATCGCCATGGAGTTGTACCACATCTAAAGAAAGATCCCGGCAGGTAGAGATCACTTCCGCCAGTGAGTGTTTTACAAACAGCCCGACCACTGTTATGTCCTGAGAGGAAACGGCAGATTTGATCTCCATCGCTGTTGCAAGATCAATCGAGCGCGTAGACGGCGCATAGAAATTCAGCCCCAGAGCCGAAGCGCCCAGGTCTGCCACCATGCAGGCGGCACTGGTATCTTTAATCCCGCAAATTTTGACCCACATCGTGTTGCGATTTCTCTTATGAAGTCCGGTGCGATTTTGATTCAAACAGGAGGCAGTCCATCATCTTAGTTTACGCTCTGGTTCGGGATTTCAGTTCTGAGTAAAGGGTATTATAGGCATCTTTTACTTTAAGGAGTAGAGGGCGCATGGACGAATTTGATGCAGACCGGTTTGGGAACCCGAATTTCGTGGCCCGTATTTTGAAGTGTTCCTGTTTTCTGATTGATTTTGAATACCACAACGTTGTGAGTATTCTGGTTAGCGGCCAGAAGAAATTTTCCCGTAGGATCAATTTTGAAATTTCGCGGTATTTCACCACCCGTCGATTCAAAACCAGTCGAGGTCAGTTTTCCCGTTTGTTGATCAATTTGATATATGGCGATGGTATTGGGGCCACGGTTCGAACCATACAAAAATTTACCTGAGGGATGGACTTGAACTTCGGCAGTCGAGTTTCCTTTCGCTGGAGTTCCTTTGGGAACTGTGGAGATCGTCTGGATTTCCTCAAACGAACCTTGCTTTGCATTATAATTCATGGCCGTAATGGTTCGGTTTAATTCGTTAATTACATACCCCCATTTTCCCGTAGTATGAAAAGCAAAATGACGTGGGCCTGCACCGGGTGCCATTTTAATTCCAGGTGGAGAGTTCGGCGTGAGTGAGCCGTCGACAGGGTCGAACTGGTAGACCAGCAGTTGATCAATGCCCAGGTCAGCCACAACCGCATGTCGGTTTTGCGGGTCTAAATTAATGGAATGCGCATGGGGTGCTTTCTGTCGCGCTGGATTAATACTAGATCCGATATGCTGAATAAAGGAGACATTATTTTTCAGTTTCCCATTCTTTCGAAGTCGCAGCGAACAGATATTGCCGCCGGTATAATTGGCAACCAGAAGCGTTCTACCAGTGTCATCAATATCAAGATGGCAGGGGGCAGCGCCCTTTGTTGAAACTTGATTGAGTAACGTTAATTCGCCCGTTTCAGGATCAATCGCGAAGGCACTCACGGCTCCCGCTTTGGTGCCTTGAAAGTCGCCCACTTCGTTTACGGCATAGAGATATTTTTGCGTGGGATGAATTGCCAGAAATGAGGGGTTATCAACATTTTCTGTTGTTCCCGCATGGGACAGTTTTCCCGATTCGCTGTCCATTAAAAGCTGGTAGATGCCTCTGCTTTCACTGCCGCGGGTATAGGTGCCCACATAGACCCGGATTTTTTCTGCAGCCGAGACTCTTTGAGCGTCAAGGGCTGAAAACAGTGTACTTAGCATAATCACGGCACCCAGCAGAAAATATTTTGGTAAAAGCATAGTCTGGCCTTGAATCGATAGCG
>NZ_CALEMX010000496.1 GCF_937910335.1 uncultured Gimesia sp.
AGCCGCAAGGCATTAGCCGCGGTTAATACCGATTTCGTTAAAGGTGACATTCCTGAGAATGATCCTCAAAACGATTAAATAAACACTACCTAGTCCTCCTCGTCTGACACGTTAAACAGCAGATATGGACCGTTGGGAGTCCGGGTGCCACCTCAGAGCATTTTTAATCACAATAGACGAAACAAAAAGAGGGAAGGGAGCGGCTTCCTTTACTGCTGTAATCCGACTGAACTATGGCAACCGGCTATTTTTTGTCTCGGGCATTAAATAGTAGATGTTGACCGTCGGGGGTGAAGCTGATGTCGCCGTTGATGTTTCCATCGACTGTGATCTTTAGTGGCTCGGGCGCTTTGTCATCTGCAGGATTGAATTTGAGAAGTTTTCGCGGCTGAGTGTCAGAGCCAAAGACGATCATGTCTCCCTGGGGATGCCAGGCCATATCTTGATAGGTAGAGGCTTTGCTTTTGTAATGCACCTTAAGTCCTTCTTTCATGCCAGCCACATTTACTGTGGCGACTTCAAAAGTTTTGTCTTCTGCATTTCGTCCCAGGAAACAGAGCCAGTTACTGTCGGGGGACCAGGTTGAATTCCAGTAGATGGAGGAGTAGGGGCTTTCGCCTTCCGGGAAAACGTCTGTTTTCGTCTCTTCAATCAAATCGTAAATCCGGAAATTGGCTTTTCTTCCGTCGCGAACGGTATACGCAATTTTCCTGCCATCCGGCGACCATTGCGCGCCCCAACCGCCGGCTTCGATCATTTTGTGATTGGAGCCATCGGCGTTCATGATAACGACGCCGTAGGGGGAAGACTGAGAAAATGCGATGCGATTTCCTCCTGGCGACCAGCTGGGCATAGCGCCCGGCCCTAGAACTTTAAAGTCAGTACCATCCGCATCGACGACCATAATCTGTACATTCGAGAAACTCTCACCCTCTTGTGATTTCCAACCATCGAAGGCTAGTTTCGTGCCGTCAGGCGAGAAGGCAGGGGAACCGGTGTTGAAGTAATTTTCCGCTACAAAAAAGACCTTGGGGTTTTCTCCTTCCGGAGAAGCGATGTAAAACCGGGTGCGCTTGACTTTTGGTTTTTCGTCTGCGACGAGCAGGGTGCTCTGTGCATTGAAAAAAATAAAACAGGTCACACAATACAAACCAGTTAGCACGACTTGTCGCATGGCAAACCCTCTTCCTCGATATGAAATGAATTTCGGTTCCGTCTTGTAACATTGTTATAACATTTAGGAAATTGAGTTGAAAGGAAAAACTGATATCGGTTGTGTCGATCGCGAAGTCCCTGTCATATGTGCGAGGGCTGATGTAGTAGTCTCGCGAAGATTACAATATCAAATACCTAAGTAAGTCGTGATTTTAAATAGTTTTGGATAAACAGGTCAGATCGCCTTGAGGTCTGAAACTGATCAAAGTAGTTTGATATGTATAAGGCCTTCCTGTAGACGAAGTTTGCCTTTTCGTTTTTCCATTCAGGAGCAACTCGATGAAGAATTCCAGTTTTGTCAATCGCGAGCTAATCTGTACGACCTTTATTGTGCTGGCCGTGAGTGGATTGGCAGTGTGGGCCTCCAACAGCAAAACTGTTCCGGAAGCTGAATTTGCAAAATCGACGGTCGATTTTGGGATTGTCGTCAGCGATCTTGAGAAGTCGCGCAATTTTTATAAGAACGCACTGGGATTAAAAGAACGTGATCCGTTTGAAGTGACTCCCGCAATGGGTGCTGACTCCGGTCTTTCGGATAATCTGGCGTTCAAAGTGTATCCGATGGTGCTGGAAGACGAGGGCACTGCTACCAATGTGAAGCTGATGCAGTTTAAAGAGGCCCCCGGTAAGAAGGTGGATAATTCCTTCATCCACTCTTCTTTAGGCGTCAGCTATTTGACGATTTATGTGAAAGACACCACTGCAGCATTGGCGCGAGCCAAAGCCTATGGCGTGGAACCGATCGCCAAAGGTCCCATCGCGTTGCCGAAAGGATTTCCCCAGGGGATATATCTAACGCTCCTGCGAGATCCCGATGGGAATCTGATTGAACTGGTGGGTCCCAAGAAATAGGTTTGTCATACAGAACACAATTAATAAATGATGATGCTCTTTAGGGTGTCATCATTTTTTTGTGTTCATGCCATACTTCTTCATTTTGTTATACAGTGTAACGCGACTGATTCCTAACGTTTTTGCTGTATTAGTGCGGCTGTAATTATTTTTGAAGAGTGCCTGTTCGATCAGATCTTTTTCCGTGACCGCGACCTGATCTCCTAACCGTTCCGAGTCATTTTGTTTCTGGTTGATGATGACAGAAGGATCATTCGTCGGCCCAATTTGTCCCATGAGAATATGAGAGGGCAGGTTTTCTTTGCGTAACACTCCTTCGCGGCAATAAATGACGGCGCGTCGGATCACATTTTCCAGCTCACGTACATTGCCGGGCCAGGGGTAGGTATGTAGGGCTTCCATAAATTCATCGTCAATCGTTTCGATGAAAATTTTATGCTTCTTTGACATCGATCGGACGAAATCATGTGCCAGAGTAATAATGTCGGCTTTACGTCGTCGTAAGGGAAGTACATCGAATTTCAACATATTCAAACGATAGTAAAGGTCTGGTCGAAATTTCCCTTGTTCAACCAGCGGTTGCAGATCCATATTACTTGCTACGACCAGGCGTGCCTGATTTACATACGTCTTATTTGAGCCAACCGGTTCAAATTCACCTGTTTCGATCACGCGTAACAGTTTTACCTGTTGCTCCGGACCTAAGACATCAATTTCGTCCAGTAGAACTGTTCCCTTGCCTGCCGCCAGGAATTTACCATCTTTGTCCGCATGGGCACTGGTAAAAGCACCGCGGACGTGGCCAAAGAGTTCACTTTCGATCAGATCGTTCGGCAAGGCTCCACAGGCAACATTCAAAAACGGTTCATCGCGGCGAGGAGAGACATCGTGAACTAATCGGGAGAGGTACGTTTTTCCAGATCCCGTTTCCCCAATCAATAATACCGTAACATCGTGTTGTGCGGCAATTTCCAGTTCATTCAGCATGATTTTCATCTCATGTGAATTGGTTTCGAAGCTGCGGGCGATTCCCGATAGTTCAGTCGGTTTTTGTATTTCATGACTGACGCTCATTGAAGAAGAATGATGCGAGTGCGTCTTTTTTTCTGGAGTGGCTGCATAACTGGCTGTCATCGCGAGTGCTTTCGTCGCTACGACTTCTTCTTCCGGATTCAGGCAGGAATCAATTTCCAGTAGTAATTCCGCTTCACTGTCAAAGCCCTTGATGAGCAAAATATTATGGCATGTCGCCCGTCGTTCCAGAACCTCGGGACATTCTGCTTCCGACAGCATGATGATTTCTGCATCAGGAACGGTTTTCTGAATCAATTCCAGAAGTTGATCTTCCTGATGACCACCAGAGATGAGAAACCGCAGGTCAACCAGAATGGAATCAACAGAATGCTCACGACAAACCACATAACAGTCTTCCAGATTGTTACACAT
>NZ_CALEMX010000497.1 GCF_937910335.1 uncultured Gimesia sp.
AATAATTTTGTATTTGACTGAGTATGTGTAGATAGCTAATATGTGGACATTATGGTTTCCCGTTAACCTGATTTTGCACAAGCTAGCATTAACAGCAAAATTTACTCTATGAAATCAGAGGATTTGTATGGCTCGTATTAATTTTGCTCTTATTTTATTAATAGGAGTTTCGTTTATTGTGGGTTGTGGCAAATCATCTAGTCAACCGAAGACAGGATCTACTCCCCCCAAAGATCCTGAAGAAGCAGCGTTAAAGACTGTTGCTTTTGTCTATGAAAACTATGCCAGACATAAGCAGAAACCTCCACAAGCGTGGAATGATCTGGAAGGTTTTACGTCTATGATGGATAGTTCAGCACGATCGAGTGCCTTGGATGCGATCAAGAAAATTAAGTCCTTGAATTATAAGATGATATGGGGAGTCGATTTTAAACGCATGAGGGAAGACGGTGTGGAAGCCTCAGATTATGTGATCGCAGAATCTCCCGATGGCCGATTAAAAGCGACATATTCTGCAAAAATCATCAAGAAGGAAAAAGAAGAAGTTGATCAGAAAAAGCACACTCCTGAAGCGGAAAGTACTGAATCAGGTGCTCCCAAGTAATGAGAATTATTTTTGAGTTTTCATATGTAGTAAAAAGAATTATTCTCCTGAAATATCTTAATAGTTTCTGACTCGTTCGCGATACTTGGGGCGTATTTAACTTAAAAAAGACATACAAGACTCTGATCACGAAATAGAAAAAGTGCCTCTGGATGATTCTAACATGTAGAAGATTCCTGGAATCTTTACGGAGACAGCACTATGGCAAGGCGTTTGATCTATCAATTGTCTGAATTAGACTCATCTTTTGTGGCTGAAGCGGGTGGGAAAGGTGCGTCGCTGGGTGAGTTGATGCGTGCCAAGGCGCCCGTCCCTCAAGGATTTGTGATTTCGAGCGCTGCATTTGAGAAATTCTTTAGTGCGGGTGACCTGAAGCAATTTGTCATCGATTCGATTCAGTCACTGAGTGCGGGACAAATTGATCTGACGCAAGCAAATCAACAGATTCTATCGCGAATCAATGATGTCGAGGTGCCGACAGAGATTGTTGATGCGGTGAGCGAAGCAGCATTGCAATTCGGTTCCAAGCGGGTTTCTGTCCGTTCCAGTGCCACCTGTGAAGATAGTTCTACGAGTGCCTGGGCGGGACAATTAGAAACATTTTTGAATGTCTCTCCTGATGATATCATTCAGAATGTGCGGCAATGCTGGAGTTCGATGTTCAGCGAAACAGCTTTAACCTATGGAGCCACTCATGGGTATGGATCGGGTCAGGTTGCGGTCGCCGTTGTTGTTCAGGAAATGGTGGCCAGTGAAATATCTGGCATTGGCTTTTCTGTTCATCCAGTAACTCAAGAGCCAGATATCCAACTGATTGAGGCCTGTCTGGGATTGGGAGAGGCCATCGTTTCGGGCAGAATCGTTCCCGATCAATATGTGGTGGAACGTGGTTCGAATCAGATCCTTGAATCGATTATTGGTAACCAGAAAGAAGGGCTTTTTATAGGAGATGGCAAATCAGATACTGATTGGAGAAATCTTGATGACGCGGGAAAAGAACAGAAAATAAGCGACGCGCAAGTTTCTGAATACGCGGGTATTCTGTCGCGCCTGCAAGATCATTTTGGACATCCGATCGATACAGAGTGGGCGATTCAAGATGGCGCGTTTCAGGTTTTGCAGGCGCGGCCGATTACGACTCTGGCTGAAGAATATGATCAAAATTTGATTGATGAATCACAGGAATGGCAATTCGTCGTGCGGCGTCCGTTTTCTTTACTGCCTGCCTCTGTGTTGCCATTTTGGCTTGATTCAAAACATGCCGACAAAACTTTAGGAACGCATTTGAATGAAACGTTGTTGATACAGGATGAGACGGGGACGGTGAATATTTTCTATTCCCAAAAATCCGTCGAAGCTTACACGAAACACATCGGCGATCTGTTTCAAAACGATCATTCGCATTTGATCGAAATTTTAAAGCATGCCTTAGACCTTTATGATCAGGGGCAAACTCGGATTGATCAGGGAGTTGAAGGATTCGAGAGTCTTCAAGAAATTGAAGATTTTTTTGCCGATATTGCACAGCACACGACCGTTTTTCCCGCCTGGGTTTTGATTTACATTGAATCGAATCAACTGGAAGATTCGGAAGTTCAAGCCCTTGCAGAGCAAATTCGCTCACATACGCTTTATCCTGTCATCGAGCGGAAAATTATCGAACCTTTGGCGATTCAAAAGGCGAAAGCGCTTGGTTTTTCGGAACCGGAACGTGCTTGTGAATTAATGGTCTGGAGTGAGTTAAAGAACGAATCAGTGACACTGGAACTATTAGAGTCCCGTTTCAAAGCCATTCAATCGGGTGCGCGATACATTTTTCAATTTATTGAAGGCCAGGAAGAATTTTATCTGGTATCACAAACGGGTTATTTGCTGACGCGGCTCTCCAAGGAAAGAAAGATTATTCCTGAAAATGATTCCCATGAGTTATCAGGGCAAGTTGCCTGGCCTGGGATTTTTCGAGGACGCGCCCATGTGGTGCTGAGTCTGGACGCGGTCGGTCACACAATGCAAGAAAATGAAATTCTGGTTTCGATTCAGTCAAGCCCGGCACTGATGCCTTTGCTGAAGAAATGTGGTGCCATAGTGACCGATGATGGCGGGATTGCCTGCCACGCTGCGATTATTGCGAGGGAGTTAAGGAAGCCAACATTAATAGGTACCCAGTTGGCCACAACCAAGATCAAAACAGGCGATCTGATTGAAGTGGATACTTATGCTCAAGTCGTTCGTATTCTCGAACAGAACTAGTGGAAGCAAAAAAAACGGGTGCGTTCAAATAAGTTTTGAACGCGCCCGTTTTCTGTTGTTTGCACTTTACGATTGTGATCCTTATTTCGATTTGAGATCGAAGTTAATCGTATTGCTACCTGCGACAACGTCTGCTGTCAATTCGGAAGCATCATTGTATTTGGTTGGGACCAGTTGCAGCCCTGCTTCTGCCGGATTATCGGACATTTTGCTGATGATCACTTTATGTTTGCCGATGGAGGCGCCTGAAACATCAGAATTAAAGGCCAGTTTGAATTGGCCATCTGCTGATGTGATCGCACTTGACGCGCGGCTTCTGCCTTTTTCGCCTACAGCCTCGGGTTCAAATATAACATTTGCTTTACCCAGTGGTGTGCCATCGAGAGTGATGGTGCCCGTCACCTCACCCAAATCGGGTGTCGGTTCGCCTCCGTTTCCCATGCAGCCTGGAAGACTACAGAGTAAGAGCAGAAACAATAAGTTAGTGTAAGAAAGTGAAGAGAAAATTAGTTTCATTAATCCGACTGTCCTATGTATGAATAAAAAGGGGTGATAGGGGGATGGTATCACAAAGCAAAACAAGCGTGTTTTCAAAATGCCGCGATGATGAGCCATCATCGCGGCATTTTCTTTGATTAACAGGTGAGAATAGAAATGCCGATTAAAATTCTGGCAAGATTTCTCCACCTCTGATAGAAACTAACGCTGCAACAACACTAGTCAGATCAACATTTTCACTCAGGAATCGAACTCCTCCGTCATTTAAAAGTATGTGGGCGCCTCCTACATGGTGGCTACCCGCTCCCCAGGCGTACTGATTGTTGTTACCATCGTAATTATTATTGATCCTGTAGTTACTGACTCCAGGCAGAATAAAAAACGTGTGGGTTACGGCATTCCAGTAGGGACCATAACTGGTTGATGTTTTAAGTAATTTTGTTTCACAGAATACCATTGTATTGCTGGAACCATCGGTAATATCTTTAAACTGGGCTGCTCCGTTAGGTCCCAAAGTTCCTTTGGATAGACTGGCATTCGCACCCCAGCTTCCACCACCACCTCCGGTTGTGTAGTTGACGACTCCATAGCTGGTTCGCCAGCCACGATCGACATAGTAATCAGCTGACGTGGTAGTATGCGATGAACCACCTGGATCCGAAGGACAAAGAAAAACAGGCACAGGTGAAGTCACCACTGAATATTGATCTGCTGAAGGAACGGTACCGGTACAGCTACTGTGCTTGGCACGACCACTTGGAGTACTCCAGTTATATTGGTTGTAAAGATTTGCCTGATCCATAAAGGGCAAAATCATTTGGTAACATGTGTGATTCAGAATAGCGCCGGTCCCTTGGACACCAGAACAACTCGAAAGACCACCATTGATTGTTGCAGGTGGAAAAACACGATGCGTATCGTGGTAGTTATGCAACGCCAGGCCCATTTGCTTCAGGTTGTTTTTGCAGGTACTGCGGCGGGCTGCTTCGCGTGCCTGTTGGACAGCCGGTAATAGAAGTGCAATGAGAATTGCAATGATGGCAATCACCACCAGCAATTCAATGAGTGTGAAACCGTGTCTACGTAGTCGTTCTTTTCGCATTAGTAATGTGCCTTTAAGTAGAATAAAAAATAGAGAGTGCCCGCAGAATTATTTAGTTAACCCAAATCCATAATAAAGGTATCGAAATCAAATTCAGCGAAATAAGGAAATGCAGGAAATTCTGAATCAGAGCGAATGAATCATCAGAATGAATATTTCGAAGCCCCCTTGTTCATCAATGAAACAGAGGGCCTATGGGATTATTACGATGAGACCAGGCAGTGACTACTGTTTAAATTAATAAATATTAATAATACGGTAAAATACATGGTTATTTTTTTATGAGTTCAAAAAACAACTGACTAAGTTCATTACTGTTAACTGTTTATGACGTGTACTTTGGTGTGGTTTTACTAACCCGCATTTCCCAGATGACTTCCCTCGCTTTGGCACGTAATTTGCGCCATA
>NZ_CALEMX010000498.1 GCF_937910335.1 uncultured Gimesia sp.
GATGTCGTAAATGTTGCTCCTGAACAATGGGAGAATCCAAGTTTTCTTTAGCTTCTGCCGTGACCAATAAACTTGCGACTTCCCCTCCGACAACCCAAGATAATTTTTCTCCCTGCTCGTTGCAGAGAGCAACGTCTGAAATCTCAACTCCTCCTGCACCAAAGTTTTCCGCATCTGGATCAAATTCAAATAGCTTGATATCATTTCGATATTGAGTCGAGTTGATAAACGCGAGCCTTCCGTCAACAAACTCCTGATTGGTAGCAGTTTTCGTTTCAGTTTTAACAGTAGTTTCATTAAGATTTGTACGCACACCCTGTTGGTCTGCATACAATCCTTCAAAATACTTTTCACATACGGTTTTGGCGTCGGCGGCAATTCTTACTTTCCCTTTATCCAACCAGACTGCCCGTTCACACAGATTTGTGATTGCCGAATTGTCATGGCTGACAAACAACAATGTTCCTTGACTCATAAATCGACGCAAAAAACGCATGCATTTTTGTGTAAAGTAAGCATCACCTACCGACAACGCTTCATCGATGATTAAAATTTCCGCATCGACATGTGCAATCACAGCAAATGCCAGCCTGACATACATGCCACTCGAATAGGTTTTGACTGGCTGGTCAATAAAATTTCCAATATCTGCAAAGGCGGCAATTTCATCAAAACGATCTTCGATTTCTGTTTTTGTTAAACCGAGAATCGCACCGTTCATAAATACATTCTCGCGACCAGTGAATTCAGGATTGAATCCCGAACCGAGCTCTAACAAGGCCGCAATTCGACCATTAACATTCACCGTACCCAAAGTGGGTGTCATCGTTCCACATATAATTTGAAGTAACGTCGATTTGCCGGCACCATTTCGTCCAATAATGCCGACCGTCTCTCCTTTTTTTACTTCAAATGAAATTTCTTCTAATGCACGAAACTCTTTGTAGAACTGTTTTTTGCCCCGAAACAGCCCCTGCATCAATCGGTGATGAGGCTTGTCATAGATCTGGAAGTATTTGCTGACTCCTTCCAGCTTGATCGCAACATCGTTTTTAAGTGAGCTATCATCACAGGACATCAGCAAATCCCCTGCGTGTTTTCTGAAATAAAGAAAAACCCAACCAGGCAACAAACAGGCTGACTATGAGACAGATGACTAATCCCCCCCAGTGGGGTAATTGCCCCCACATCAAAACAGCCCTTGATTGTTCTATGATAAATGTAAGCGGATTTGCATAGAGATACACCTGAAATCGCTCGGGTATGTTTGAAATGGGATAGAACACCGGAGACATAAATAATAACACGGTTGTAAAGACGCTCGTAATTTGTCCCACGTCTCGCAGGTAAACTCCCAAAGCTGCCAAAAACCAGGTAAGCCCCATCGTAAACAAGATGAGCGGTGCAAAAATGAACGGCAAAAACACGGCAGTCCAATGGAAGGTCTGATTCACAACCACAAAGAACAACCCCCAGACGAACAAACTGACCAAGGTATGAAAAAACGTCGCCCCCATGGCTACCCAAGGCAGAATTTCCAGCGGAAACACTACTTTTTTCACATAATTGACATTACTGAGTATTAGACTGGGAGCCCGATTGACACACTCTGCCAGTAAGCCGTGTACTATCATGCCGATAAAAAGCGCCAGCGCAAACTCAGATTTACTATCAGAACCGGTTTGCCAACGTGCTTTAAATGCTACACTAAATACGAATGTGTAAACCGCCAACATGATTAAAGGGTTAAAGAAAGACCAAGTCAAACCTAAGGCAGACCCTTTATATCTTCCAATCACATCGCGCTTTGTCATTTGCCAGATCAGCTGACGGTTCTTTAGTAAACTATGAACCATTTCGATGGGATTCATTGATACTAAGGAATTTGAATTGATGACATTCCCTCCCTATTATGCCTTGGGTTCATGATCCAGACTGTTCTGGATCTCCTGTAAGACAGCCTCTTTTAATAGCTAGCTATTGAATGAATTCTGAGAAAGATCGTTGACAGAACCGGTTCACTGTCGACGACAACCGCTACTCGTGAGACATTCCCTCCATTACCTTTAGCAGGTACTGGCCATAATTTGTTTTTCCAAGCAGCTCAGCCTGCTTTGTGAGATCTGCTTTTGTAATCCAGCCTGATTGATAAGCGATCTCTTCCAAGCAGGCAATTTTGAGCCCCTGTCGTTTTTCAATGGTTTGAAAAAAATGACTCGCATCCTGTAAACTCTCGTGCGTGCCCGTATCAAACCAGGAGTGCCCCCGCCCGAGCAGCTCGACATTTAAGCTTCCCCGTTGCAGATAGGCATTATTGACAGAAGTGATTTCCAGTTCGCCTCGCGCGGAAGGTTTCACATTTTTCGCGATTTCAACGACATCGTTATCATAAAAATAAAGCCCGGTCACCGCATAGTTGGATCTGGGAACATTGGGTTTTTCTTCAATGGAAATCGCACGTTTTTCATCATCAAACTCGACCACGCCAAAACGTTCCGGATCATGAACCTGATAGCCAAAAACCGTTGCCCCTGATTCACGTTGGGTGGCCGCCTGTAAACTTTCAGTCAATCCATGACCATAGAATATATTGTCGCCTAAAATCAGACAGACGGAGTCATTACCTATAAACTCTTCACCAATTAGAAAGGCCTGTGCTAATCCATCGGGCGATGGTTGAGCAGCATACTGAAACTTGACTCCCCACTGTTCTCCGCTTTCCAATAAATCCTGGAACATGGGAAGATCGTGGGGAGTGGAAATGATCAATATTTCGTTGATGCCTGCTAACATTAAAGATGAAAGCGGATAATAAATCATTGGTTTGTCATAAATGGGCAGCAGCTGTTTCGAAATGACTTTGGTAACAGGGTGAAGCCGTGTACCAGACCCACCTGCTAAAATAATACCTTTTCTTGACATTATCTTTCCCTGCATTTTCAGTTTCAGATGTGACAATCACTACCGACGGTATTCAAATTTCTGAAATCGAGAGGACCGTTCCGCACGCAATCACCTCAAACTGGATTGCGAGAGTCATCACCATTCCAAAATATTGCCTCTAGATAACTCTGTTACTAACAGGCATTTAGTATTGAAATCCAGAAAATAAAGCAATATGTTATCGCGCATTCTGCAAAGAAAAATGAGTAGAAACTGGTATTTTCATTGATTGAGAGAAATCTGTGCTGAAAGTATGTCTGATCAGACACGGCCCAGTCGCATGTGTACTCCTCAACGTTAATGCACACAAGCGCACATTAGGCATCCCTGAAAAACAGTAGCGAATTACTTCTAAGCTTCTGCTTTTTTCCAGTAAGTACCATTTAGATTCGAATTGGCTTGACTCTACCGCCCCAGTGTATTAGTGTAGTAATACACTTTATAACCAAGAGGAATGGATGACGACAAAACCCGCACAATTTGAAGTACACCCTTCTTCGGGAGTGCCCATTTATCTGCAAATCATCGAACAGATCAATGCGATGATTGCGGGTGGCAACCTGGAAGAAGGAGATATGCTGCCCAGCGTGCGACAAATGGCGACGGAATTGGGAGTGAACCCGATGACGATCTCCAAGGCTTATTCCAAACTCGAAGCGGAGGATATTGTTGGGCGTGTGCGAGGCAAAGGAATGCAGGTGCAGAAGTCGACCCATTCTGGCAATTCCAAGGTGCGCATGCAGGAACTCAAGCCAATGATGGAACAGGCCATCGTGCGTGGTCGCCAACTAGGGCTCAGCGATGAGCAGATTCAATCTGTAGTCAACAAATTGCTTCGGGAGTATAAATCATGAGCACTACCATCATCCAAGTCGCCGACTTGCATAAACAGTTCAAAGACAATCAGGTGCTAACCGGCCTGGACCTTCAAATTGAAGCAGGACAGATTGTAGGTTTACTGGGCACAAATGGTTCTGGGAAATCCACGCTGATTAAATGTTTGCTGGGATTATTGAGACCCACATCAGGCACAAGTTCGGTATTCAACGAGAATTCCTGGGACTTGAGCGCAAAGTCCAAGTCGCGTTTAGGTTATGTCTCGCAAGAATACATCTTACTCCCCTGGATGACCGTTAAAGCAATGACGGAGTATACCGGAGCATTCTACGAACACTGGGACTATGACTACGTCAATGTGTTATTGAAGGAATGGAATCTGGATGAGAAGCAGCGTGTGGGAGCACTCTCTGTGGGGCAACGGCAAAAGCTGGCGGTGATCCTGGCACTGGGGCACCATCCGGAGTTACTGATTCTGGATGAACCGGTGGCCAGCCTCGACCCTGTGGCTCGGCGTCAATTTCTGCAATCACTGATTGAGTTCACTGAAGAGGAAGAAAATACGATACTGTTTTCAACTCACATTACCTCTGATCTGGAACGCGTTGCCTCGCATGTAGTTTTTCTACAAGAAGGCATCGTTGGCTTTTCCGGCGAATTGGATTCGCTCAAAGGTCAGGTCAAACGCATCCGTATCACAGCAGAACAAGACCTTCCACTCAGCTTGAATCTTCCTGGTACACTTCGCTCGCAAGTAGACGGAAAACATGCATTGCTGGCGGTTAAAGATTTTCAAGCAGAAGTATTGGAAACTCTCTCAAAAGATTTAAACGCCACGTTTACTATCGAAGATCTCAATCTTGAAGAAATCTTTCTGGAACTCTCGGGAGTCTCTTCGCTGACAGAAGAGGAGATCACGTTATGAACAGTCAATCTAATCAGTACGCACAAATATTCAAGACTTACTGGCAGCGTCCCCTCATTGTATTGTTTGCACTTCTATTACTGCCTAGCGTTCTGATATTGGCGGTGGGAGAGACAGACGGCAATGTCATGCAGATCGGTCCCAGACCACATGCACCAAGTCGAATTGAGAGAGTTTATACAGACTCTAAGAATGTCAAACATGACGACAAAAAAAACATACAAACTCTATCCGAACTTTTAGAGCGTGTCGATCCTGAAGAGATAACCGCGCTAAATATGATGCGGTTACACGACGATGACCGGCTGCCCGATTTGAGTCCGTTCCAGAATTTGGTTTATCTTAAACTGGATAGTTATGAATTGACTGACGCGAATGTCGACCAGATATGTGATTTACCGAAACTGGATGCGCTCGTAGCCAGTGGAACCAGATTTCCTGCAGGGACAATCCAACGTTTTGGGCAGAAAGTATCTCAACTGGAACTGCTAGCCCTCACACTGGAAGCCCATCCTGATGAAATTCCGCGAATGTCAAAAGTGAAATTATTGGCGCTACACTTAGTGAATGCTTCACCAGAGCTGCTAAATTATGTGGTACAGATACCACAGCTTGAGCAACTCACGCTTGTTAATTCAAATCTCGTTGAATTCAGCCGAAGGTATCCACGTAAACCTCAGGCATGGGAATACATTGACCTGAATGAACAGCAACTTGCCTTATTGCGGAATCATTCCACCCTTAAAGAAGTGTATGCAGACTGGTTCTATATGCAACATCATGGCAAATTCGAAGAGGGTGCATTTCTGCCCGTGCATGCATTGCCGATCACTTATTCAAAAAATAAACGGAATGCAATCGGTTGGACCATGTTCGCGATGGCGTTACTATTTTCTATCCTGTCCATCCAGCTTTGGGGACATTTCATTTCGCCAGCAGCCTCAGTTGTGCCCCATTACCTAGCCCCTCATCGTCGTGTGGCTGTAGGAATTTTTTCCGTCGGAGTGTTGCTCTTGTGGCTCACACTATTGCGATATGATTTTGGAATGCTGCCCAGTTTCAGCTTGATACTCTTCTTGCCAACGATCTGTTGTTCATTTTCAATCGTCCAACTGTCAGGAAAAACTTATCCGCAATGGCTGGCTTTTCCGACGGTGCTCAGCCTCTTTTTGATCTTTCCTCTATTCACAGAACCAGGATTTAAAACCATTGCAAGCACCGCCATCTGGTATCTATGGGGCCAGATGCCGATACCTGCTTTGACCATCATTGCAATTGAACTTGTGTCCATCGCCTGGAGTCTCACCAAACTACCAGCAATCACTGAATTGGTGAATGAGACCTACACAACTATGCCTGCTCTCTCACCCTGGGATCGAGAACGTGTCAAACAGATACCCTGGAAAAAGATGAACAAGTCCTTCTTGTGGATAATAGACTACGGCACAACGGGACTGAAATACTGTGGTGAATCCACTTGGCAAATGGTACATCTCTGGCGACAAGGCAATACGTTTCGTCCAATGATGATCCTGATGTTTCTTTCAATGATGATTTTCTTCGGCCTGCTGTTCCAGGGAATTCGATGTCTGGTCCTGGGTGAAGCTTTATTCTCACAGGATCTTAGCTGGATGAGTGGCGCCTTTGGCGGCCCCTGTGGTATCGCCGTTATCCTCCCCATAATGATCTGGTGGCAACGGCGTAAAAGTCTGGAAGTCGAATCAATGCGACCGATTTGCAGGCAAAAAATTGTCAAGCAGTTATATTTGTCACTGGCTTTGGACCATTGGGTCGTTGTGATTTGTATAATGGGGATTAATATCCCAGGTCTCTTCGAAGCCCTGAAGGGCAAGACGGAGGCACTCGGATTTTTACTATTCGGAATCGCTGGCCTGCTGTGGATGATAGGAATCAGTTCATCAGTATTGGTTTTTAAACGATCCTGGGTCATCGTCCTAAACATCTTCGTGTTGACTCTACTGCCATTCGCCGTTCTTTTACCTGTAGCCATATTGAATAGCAACAACTTTCCCGACGGAGTGCAAGACGTGCAGCTTCTGATTCAATTTGCATGCATGGGTATCGTTGCTGCGATTGGATTAAACGTTGTCATGTATCGCGTCTTCCTGAAGCGTGAATGGGGATAAACTGTGAAGTGGAACGAATTCATGATTTCTTACTGATCCTCTACACATATTACAGAATAGTTCATCAGAATCAGAACGGCTCTTCAATTCTTGCTGTTTGTCGTTGCTGCTTTTCGCAGGAGCTTTATTGCGGCTTCGACCAGCATTTCGCCGCTTCCCGGCTGGACTGCGGAATTGGTGACTTCATAGCTACCGCCCGCGTAAGCCGCGCGATGCGGGATGTAGATCGTCTCAACAGCGTTTGACAATTCAATCACAATTGTCGTAGGAAATGGAGAGGCTTGTTTGATGGCCAGTCCTAGTTCGACGAAGACCTCGCCGGGAAGACAGACAATCGCAACCTCGCTGCCAATCGTCATCACAGTCACATCAACGGGAATTGTCTCTCCAACTCCAGCCAGCGAGCGACTCAGCCCCCATGTGATATGTTCTGTGGTCTTTGCGTAGGGTTTGCGATGTCGAAATTGATCGAGAATCAGTTTTTTGTACGCTGTAACGTGTTCGAAAAAGTCCACCTTTCCGCCAGCTTTGATCATATTGATGGCCTTTACCGCACGATCGACTTCTTCACGGGTTGCCTCCTCAAGAGGTAAACGCACAACCTGAGAATTAACGGTCAGTTTTGTATTTTCAACGGGCCTCAATTGAGCAAGCTGTTTACTGATCGATGTGCCGATCGAATTACCAATAAAATCTGATTTGTTCCTGTTGGGAGTTGATGGATCGGAATGATTAATGTCGCCACAACATCCCGCACCAAATATTGAGACCAAATCTGCTCCGAATTCGCTGCGTAGCGTGCGCTCGATAAAAAACGGATAGTCAGCGCTCCATTTCATTCCCCCTACGGTATCAAGATGCAAAGCAAAGTTGCTGAGTATTCCGCGATGCTTACCGTCTTTTATGTTTCGAATCGTGAGCAACCCGATATCAGGATCTATGGGACCAGCAGCACGAATCACTTCAGGATTAGACAGTTTTTGCCAGGTTTTTACACTGCCGTCGCGCATCACGAAGCGACGGTTGAATGCGACGGGCGTCTTCTGTGTCGCTGCACCCGTTGCCAGCGATGATGGCTTCGCGTCAGCATAAGCCTGCACAATGGCTTCCACCGGTTCGTTGATCAGGTTTTCAATATACTTCTTTCTCAACTCTTCCTGCTTTTCTTTGCCAAGATACAAATACAGTTCTTTCATGTAATCAGGTGCGGTATGTGAGTGCGTGGCTGCGATCACGATATTGGTAATCGGAATACCCGTCTTAGCCGAAGCCCGCTTACGAACCTCTTTTGAAAGATCAGTGGCAATGCCGATTAAATCACAGACAACCAGCGCGGCTGCGGTATTACCTTCACGAAAAATAATCGCTTTGGCCTTGAGTGGATCAATCGTGCCTTCTGCCAGCCGTTCGTGATAGTAACCTGCCATTGGAAAACCAACGGGAGGCGTAATATCTGTTTCAGCAATTCCAATTCGTAACGCACTGTTTGCATCCGGTTTGGAAAGTACTTCACTCAGTAGAGACGTCATCCACATCTGGGATGCACGGCGTTGACCGATACCAGAAAAATGTCGCCGGGATTTGATATCGCCGCGATTTTCTCCGGTGAGCGTATCAGTATCGGGCCCCGACAGAAAACCGGGCTGTTTTATCAACTCATCAATCGCGCCGCGAATGCGACCTTCGCCGGCAGGATCGTTGTAAACCGTTGGATGCAGCGTCGACTTTGCCAGGAGCCACGGCGGCTCAAAACCCCAGGCTTTCGCAGCGGTTTCACGAATCGTTTTTAGATTCGCGATATATTGTTTGGCACTGGTCTTGGCGATGACATCCGATTCTCCCTGCTGCCATAAAACCGCCCGAAATTGCCCCAGGCTCTGACCAACGGAAATCAGGCGTGGATGCAGGTTTCCTTTCGGCATCCACTGCATCGAAGAGGTCGAGCCGACGGCCACATTCGCGAAACTCACTGGCACTCTTAAGTCTTTTGCTAACGCATCTCCCAGTGGTGGCCAAATCGAACCGCCATTGCTGCCATCAGGGGCAGGCTGCGGATCATTGGCGACCGCCCATGTCTGCTTCGCATAATGGTAGGCAACGACACGCGACTGTGGATCTGTGACCTCAAATTGCTCATCGTTACAATTGGTTGCGTATGACTGGCCGGCAACGAGAAAAACTTCACCCACTCCCATCGGTTCCACATTGCTAAGAGCCATCACCTTATCGTTCTCGCGACAGCGTACTTCCAGACGATACCAGCCTCCGGCTTCGATTCTCGCTGTTCCTTTAAAGTTCTTACCGTCTATGGTTGGTTTGAATCTCGTCCAACCTCGCTTGTTTGTTGATTTGTCGGCAAGCGTCACCACGCGGTATTCCCATGTGGCATTGTCGCCTCCTTTTTGCAGGACACCTTGAATCAGGACATCTGCAAATCCGACTCCCGGCGCGACTCCCGTGCGTTGAATCACCTGCTGCGGTTGTGGATGTTCCAGCTGCATCTGATCTGCGCCAAAAGAGGCGACTGAACTAAACTGAAGTAAACTTACCAGAATAAAAACACGAGAAATAAATTGCATTTGGTGTGACCTTTTTTATATCAATCGATGAGTAGTTTCTTAGTCTGTTAATCCTATTTTTTCTGAGTGCCCGCCTGTTTCTGAATGGCTTGCCAAAAAGCTTCCGCCAGTTGCTGCATCCCTTTATCTCCGGGGTGGGCAGCCACTCCCGCGTGCTTGAATATTCGTTCCGCACGTGCATGACTGGATTCATCCAAGCCGATTTTGCCAGTATCAATGAAAATCCCACCTGTTTTTTCACAGGCCTGCTTGAGGAGCTTGTCTTTGTTACTGTTTTTCCAAAATTGACCACGCACGAAAATCTCAGGTGAGTTTTGTTTTTTCAATTCGGAAAACAGATTCATAAACGCTTTTGAAAATTGAGTCCGTGCGTCATCTGTTGTTGGTGAGGAGGCATTCTCGCCCAATGCAATAATGACGACATCCGCTTCGAACTTAAGTTCCTGCTTCAATTGTTCCCGGATGTTATAATCGGTCAGAGTGCGTTCAAACTGGGCAATATTTTTCACCATCACACGCGGATTTCCTCCGGCTTCTTTGACGATTCGGTTCATCAAAACATGTACATAATCTTTTTCTTTAGCACTGGCTGCCATGCCCCAATTTCCTGTCCAACCAATTTTCGGCGCGGGACCATGCAGCGTAATGCTATTGCCCAAAAACAAAATCTTATTGATTGGTAACTTACCTATACGTAACTCCGACTTCTTTTGAAGATGCGAGTTCACTTCGCCCGTTGAAACGGTAACAAAGTCAGTGGCATCTAACGGTAATGCAAAGCGAATCTGACCGGAGGGGAGTTGTTCGAAGGTGAGCGCACCTTGTCGTATAGAATTGACTTGAACAATGGGTTGTTTTGTATTGAGTTGCAGTTCGACTCGATCAAGTGGCTGTAGTGTATGATTCGAGAGTGCGATCAGAGTGCCTTGCGCGCATTGCAGTTCGACAGCGTCTACGAGTGGTGTGTCACACGTCAGTGACGCGGACAGTTTTGCAGCTCGTACAGGTGTGAGTATTCGGTTGCGAATTCCCGTCGGAAAACTCCAGGGATTATACGAACGATTTATTAACTCTTGATCTGTACCGGTGAGTGAGCTGGAACTATTTTGCTCTACTACTGACGCACTGGTGGCCAATGGTTGATTCGCATTCACGGAGGCGGCTTGTTGGTCAGCAAGTTTCTGAGCAGCGAGACGGTCCTTTTTGCCCTGTTGTTCGAGCGGTTTGCGTGCTGCTAAAGCTGGTTTGATATATGACAAGCCAGGCAGGAATCCCAGCATGAAGACATGACCTTCCCCGGCACGACAACTGATCGTAGCTGGTTTCCCGTCTTTGAACGTCGCAAGCACTTTGGCCTCAGTACTACTATTCAATCGAGGTTTGATTATGCTTAACGGCTGTTTCACAGAGAGTACTTCCAGAGACGTATCATCCCAAGTCACTGTATCGTGCGTCGTAAGATTACCGAGGAAACGTCCTGAACCGTGAAAGGACTGCAGAGCCTTCAATTCACCACGTTCGACTGGAAGCGTATCCGATAGTATATTGAGCGGTCGATTGAATTCATCACGTGTGGCAGCTCCCGCGGTCAGCCAGAGCGTGCCACCGGACTGAACCCATCGACTGAGTTTTTCGGCGGCAGCGCGCGTGAGATTGGGGCCGGAAAGATAACAGACTTTGTATTGATCGAGTCGATCGAACTCGCGTTCCGGCACGATGTCGACTGGGGTTTGAGCGTGCGTCAATGAAAGCCATGTATGCATGCGATCAAAGCCATACGACAGATTGCTCTGCATTGTCCAGATATCAGATGATGAGCTATAAAGCAGCGCGACATCAGCCTGTGTCGGTTTCGCAGTTAGCAACCAGTCTTCAACTGCGCCAATTTCCCGAGTAATCTCAGCATTAGCGGTCCAGAGTTCCGGCTTTGCATGCCAGAGATGTGATCGCCACGCAGGACCACCTTCATGACTGCTCCAGTTTGGACCGTATGCAAAATTCATCCACATTCGTACGCCGCGTGCCGTCTCGGCGATGGCTTTGGTTTTGAGATCCCAGGGCGTTCGATTTGCGTGTGAGATTAAATAATGTCCGATCTTCTGGCCACGTTTTCGCGCAGCCGCCTGCATCAACGCTACATTGAATGCACCGCATTGATATGTTGATGAATTATTAGCCCAGTCCTCGCCCCAGATCGCATTTTGATCGTCATCGTCGAGCAGCTCAAAATAGTTAACACCCTGCCCGCAAAAATTAGCGTGATAGATCGCACCGTCGCTAAAGTTGACAATCGTCGGAAACGAATGACCGTAAGCCTCTTCAATGATCCGCTTTTGCGTCGTCATGAAATTGCCGAGCGCCCGCGTACGAAAGAACTGTGTGTAGTAATGCAATGCAGGAAACTGGTCTCGTTCAGTTTCCACCACCGGAC
The DNA here is from genome assembly GCF_937910335.1 of uncultured Gimesia sp. Lineage (GTDB taxonomy): Bacteria > Planctomycetota > Planctomycetia > Planctomycetales > Planctomycetaceae > Gimesia. The sequence continues at coordinate 11,863 of NZ_CALEMX010000498.1, forward strand.
GAACTTCATCCCAATTTGAGACCAGGAGATCCTCTGGCGTAAGGGATTTTGATTTCAGCCATTTTCGAAAATGCTCGTGATAGGCTTTGTCCTTTGCCATGAACGCTGCAGGTTGTCCTGTAGGTTCATCCATTAAGACGCAAGCAGCGATATCATCCAAACGCCGTCCAGACTCGCGGAATTTTTCCACATCGTGTTTCACTCGCTTGTGCATGGCCTCAAGATCAGGCCGACAATACGAGCGTTCCTTCGTGAACCACAGGCCATGCACGAGTCGGTTATACGTTCCATTAAAACCATAATAAGCAAGCGTTTTCTGTTCGCGTTCAGTGACCGAGTTGTCTACCGGTAACTGGTATCCACCGATACTTGCGCTGGCCAACATCGGAATTTTTTCCGGTTTACGACCATGTTCAGGCCAGTTGAACGCATCAGCCAGTTTGCCGACTTCCTCTGCAAATTCCTGATCCCGCTTGAGTCGTGAAATGTTTACCGGCGATTCCAGATCGGGCGGAGCGATAATCACCAATCCGTTCGGAGTGGCTTCCACATCAAACGTTTTGATGACTTCAACGTCGTTGTCCGTGCTGCCGCCCTTCGTCGGTCTTCCAAACTCCAGCTTCGCGCGAAAATGTGTCGCTTTCTCGTAGTAAGTATGTCGGACTGACAGATTCAAGGCTGCTCCTGAATCCTGATAGATGGTGGGCGTCAGATTGCACCAGGGAGTCACATCACCCGACTTCAGCATTTGATCTTTGGGTGGTGCCAATGTCTTTCGAATCCCATCGGCGCCAATCGCATAATGTGCGTACCAGGGCGAACGATAATGGTCAGCAAACAGATGCATGTAGACTGGTCGGTCGTAACCTTCACCCATCGTGACCCGTACCAGGGTTTGAGGTGCATAGGGCAGATGATCGGGTTTAAGTTGTTCGTCTTTTGTCAACAACAGGCAGTCAATGTGTCTCACATATCCGACGCAGTTCTTCTGGTCGTGCTTGGACAGTGAGAGTGTCAGATCGCCCGCTGGCAAGTCGGCATCGAACGATTGCCATGTGTACTCCCAGTCGGAAACTCCGGGAATGATTTCCAAATCAAATGTCTTTAAAGCAATTGCCTTTTCTCCCGCCGATACTGCTATCTGGAAAGGACCGCGCCACGCTGCAACCTGCATGTAACGTACCCAGACCCGATATTTCCCCGCAGTCTTGACTCGCACATTTTTCTGGGCGATGGCATCGATGGCTCCACTTGCCCCCCACATCGTATGAGTGCGTGAGGCTCTTCGCGTTTGGGCATTTTTCGTTGCTACCCAACCGCCGGAGGAGGGTTGCATTGTTTCGGCTTCGATGAATATTGGTTCTGCATTCGCCTGTTGTGAAGCAAACACAAGCAGACAATAAGAAAGTAAACACAGAGTTTTCAGTCTACATTTCATTCGTGACTCCACTCATCGTTATAGAATGACCTGCGAGTAAAGGTGGTAACCAACCTGCAAGGGTTCGTTATCGAATTGAGGTACGAAAACGGTATTTTCTGTGTAGATCAATTTGCTGACCGGGGTGCGATTGAGTCACTTTCATCATTTAATACCAGGCCCCTTTGCATCGCTTGCCTTATATGAAGTCGATTTTATTACGCCGGCGGGTGATTGCAGATAGGCGATCAGATCGCGACGTTCTGCTGGCGTTAATTTATCCAACATACCTTCGGGCATCATGGAAACGCCGGATGTCTTTCGCGCTTCAATACTACTGAGTGGGATAATCAGTTTTTCTGTTGCCGTTTTCAAGGTGAGATGTAGATTATTTTCTTCTGAGACGATGCCCTGCAAGATGCGACCATCTTCCAGCACCAGAATTACTACACGATAATTTGAGGGCACAATGGCGCTGGGGTCAAGAATATTGTCCAGCAGGTAGTCAAGATTGGTTCGTTGAGAACCTGTAATCTCTGGACCAATTTCTTGCCCTTCTCCGAAGAGTTTATGGCATGTTGCACACGTCTTCTTGTACAGTTTCTTTCCCGCATTCATATCGGCGCTGGCTAATGTTGCGGGTGTAAGTTCTGCCCGATATTTTTTGATCAACTCTTGTTTCCGTTCGGAAACAGGCCTGATCTCCCCCCAGACTGTTTTGAGTCGACTCGATAGTTTTTTGTCGTTGATCGCCTGCATCTGACGAATAATCAGTGCTGAAACATCGGACCGAGGAACGCTGCCTTTCTCGATGGCATTGACTAGAGTGTGTGCGTAGGTGGCTCGTGTGGTAAGCCCTTGAATAATTTCCTGACGCTGTGCAGGAGTGACCTTTGAGTATCGGACAAGCAACAGTTCTGGAACTTCTTTTCCACCTACGGAAACTAATCCTCGGATTGCTGCCGTTCGGAAATCGGTATCATCCAGTAATGAGCGTAATGTCTTACCTAGCTGCTCCGCCTTACGAGTGAGCAGTATATTGAGTGCGTCCATCCGTTTTTTCGGAGCCAGCGATTGATCATTCATGACAGCTCGAAACTCTTCGACTACTTTTGCATCACCAAAGATGGTGCCCAGCACTTTCGCATCGTAGCGAACATTCGGGTCGGTATGCTTTTGCAATCGTGCATACGTGGCAGGCCAGTTTTCAGGCATGGGCAATTTTATCACGCCGGCATACGCATCCAATACACCTTTTAAACTGGCAGTATGCCAGTCTGCATTAGAAGAATTTTGCCAGACTGCCGCCAAACTTTCGAAGCCGCCTTCAAGTCCTACCATGCGTCGCGCAACGAATGTTTGTACGAGGGGCATTTTGATTTCCGGGATCCATTCCAGTACTAACAAAGGGTGTGAGGCAACGACTGGTTCCAAGGCGTACCAGTTCAATGCCTGCAAAAGTGGATCATTGCGATCATCGACATTTGACAAGAGTGCTTTAAGGATCTCTTGCACTTCGTCTAAATGACCGGAACGAATACGTTGTTGACACGTTGAAGCAAGAGACCTTCGAATGAGGGGTGTCGATGTGTTGAGCTGCGCTGCGATTTCAGTTTTTAATGCGGGTGACCAAGGTCCTGTTTCGTCGGCAGCCAACTGGATTGCCCAGAAACGAACCCACTCGGAGGCGTTGTTTTTCACCATACCTGAACTCTGAACCGCATCCATACCACCAACGGCATACAGGGCCCATAGCTTTCGCACGGCTTCTCGTTCATTCTTGGGATTCAATTTGACAATGAGATCTGTGGTAGGTGCAATCATATTGGAATCTGCGGCTCGTTCTTGTAGAAGACGTCGCGCGGTGCGTACTTTCCAGTCATTCTTAGCGAACTGAAGTTGCACGAGTTCAGCATTCGACAGAGCGCCTAAATTGCGCGGCGTCGTTTTTACATCACCGTATGTGACCCGATAGATTCGACCGTTCGATTTATCTGCGACTTCATAGTTGTGACATTCGCCGGTGTCCGTCCAGTCTGAGAAGTACAGTCCCCCTTCCGGTCCGCACTTAACGGAAATACCTCGAAACCAGGGATCATTCGCATGCAGAAAATCACGGGCATGATGCGCTTCGAAGCCGGGGCCCTCTCGTTCCAGAACATCTCGATTGAGGCGGTTGCCGTGAATATTGCACATGAAGACATTATTCCGATATTCGGCTGGAAAATTGTCGCCAAGATAAATAGCACAGCCGGAGTGTGCATGTCCGCCTCCCGCGTCATCGTGTACTTTGCCGGTTCGAGAAGTGGTCCAGTCTCCGCCACCCCAGTGGATATGATCCGCACAACTTGGAATTAACGTGTATGAGTAAGGATTGATATCCTGACCAAACATGCGTTCGTAATGAGCACCGGGAATAATATGAAACAAGTGTTTAATCACACAGTTGGTGATAAATGCCTGGCCAAACTCATCGAAATCAAGTCCCCATGGATTCGTCGAACCACTGGCGACGACATTAAAAGTTTTGCGAGTGGGGTGATAGCGCCATACACCGCAATCCATGGGCGTGCGTTTGTCATCGGGTGTGCCAGGTGCCCCGATTCGAGATTTTGACAGGATACCATTACACCCATACAACCAACCATCGGGTCCCCAAATCAGACTGTTGAAAACGTTGTGTCTGGCTTTCAGGTCCCATCCATCCAGAACCACTTCTGGTGGACCATCGGGACGATCGTCGTTATTGCGGTCAGGCACGAAGATCAAGTTTGGAGTGGCGGTGAGCCAGACTCCACCAAAGCCGACTTCGATTCCGGTGAGGTTAACCCCATTCTCCAGAAACACGGTTCGTTTATTGTGCTGACCATCGCCGTTGGTATCCTCCAGAATGGTCACGCGGTCTTGGCCTGTACCGTCGTCTTTCCAGCCTGGGTAGGAGAGGCATTCCACAACCCACAACCGCCCCCGTGCATCAAAGGTCATTGCGATGGGTTGTACGACTGCCGGTTCACCTGCAAATAGTGAAACTTGAAATCCATCTGGTAGCGTCATTTTCTTCGCAGCCTGCGATACGGGGACCGGCTTGGAATCGGGTTCCACGGCGAAAATAAAAGTGTTATTAAAAGTGATTACAACACAGAAAAGGCTTAGGATAATACGCTGGAGATTCATCAACTTACTCACATTACGAGAACATCTATTTAGAACAACATCGAAGAGTCTCTATCATATCTCCTGTTGCAGGAAAAAACACCTCTCGTTGGCACACTCTGTAACAAACTCTGTCCTTCGATTCGTACCATTTCGAATAGTTAAATTGAAAGGTGATACTATATATAGTAAGCTGATTAAATATTTTATGTCTATTTCACCCGGAGTTTCCTTCAATCGATTGACATTCGCCATGATTTACAAATTCAAATTTCTGCCAATTTTCACTCACTTTTTTCTTACGATTACCTTGATTGCTTTCACGTCTCATCTGGCATTTTCCGCCGAAAAGTATACAGAGAAGCCGGGGACAAAAGGCAATGGAGATTTTGTCATCGGCCCCAAGTATCAGATCGACCCGGATCTCACAGACAGGGGAAACCCCAAAGGCAAGAACTTCGAATTCTCAATGCCTCTTGCAGACAGCAAAATTTTTCGCGGCGATGATACGACACTCGATACTAAAAAACCCGTACGTGAAACACGCAAGATTTTCGTTTACATACCAGCCGCCTACAAAGACGGCACGAAAGCTCCTCTACTTGTAACCCACGATGGACCGAGTCGCCTGGATCTGGTTCGCAATGCCTTAGATAATCTAACGATTTCCAAAAACCCGGACCGTAGGTTGCCTGCATTTATTGTGATCGCCGTACAAAACGGGGGAAATGATGGCAAAGGGAGCGAGCGCGGTCTCGAATACGATACGATGTCTGATCGCTTCGTCCGATTTATCAATGATGAAGTATTGCCGGCTGTGTTGAATAATGCGGAAATCAAATCCGCCTATCCCAAGATAGCATTCACAGAAAACCCCTGGGGCAAAGCCACGATGGGTTGTAGCTCTGGTGGTGCGGCGGCATTGACCATGGGTTGGTTTCGTCCTGACTTGTTTCGCCGCTTGATTACTTACTCTGGTACGTTCGTTGATCAGCAGGATGATGATGCACCGGAAGAATCGAAATTTCCACTCGGTGCGTGGGAATACCATTCCAGCATGAAACTGATTGAAAACAGTGACAAGAAACCTCTGCGAATTTTCACTCATGTCGCAGAAAATGACCTGCGTGCCAAAGATTCGGAAGAAACCTATCACAATTGGGTGATGGCGAATAAACGCACCGCAGCGGCTCTCAAAGCCAAAGGCTATGACTACCGTTACGTTTTCAGTCGTACAACGAGGCACTGTGATCGCAAAGTATTCGAACAAACGCTGGCGGATACATTGATCTGGACCTGGCGCGGCTATCATGCGGAGTGATTGACACGACGGACGTGTATTACGTAATCCTGGCCTGATTGAGCAGTAGAACAGGTTCTTAACTGTCCTCAACGGTAGTACCATCTACTCCGCTATCTGAAGCGTCATCATTACGGGTGATTTTTTCACAGTAAGCGTTTCCTACTCCACAATACAATGCCCTGATTAGTGCGAATCTCTATCGTTTTACACCTAAAACGCTAAGGGTTGTAAACACCGGCCAGACAACGCTTGTCCTACCTGACTTTGTGATGCTTGCTGACATCGTCAATAAAAACAGTACGCAATGGACGTAGATGGGTTGAGCTTGTTATTATATTTATACTGGTGTCTACGACAAAAAAACTGAATATTATCCGTGACGACGATTCCAATGAAAAGGGGTGAGGTTCTCCCAATGCAATTGCTGCATCTTCTAATATCACAACGATATAGCCGGAATTCTTCTCTAGTGAGAGCAGCACTTACATTGAGTCTGCTGCTATTATCAAACGGAGTCTGTGTACACGCTGATGATGCCAAGGGCATTGAGTTGTTTGAGTCCCGTATTCGACCTGCTCTCATAAAGTATTGTTATGAGTGTCACTCGGATAACAAAAAAGAAGTTAAGGGTGAACTGTTTCTTGATACAGCAGCAGGTTGGCGTAAGGGAGGTGAATCGGGACCAGCGATCGTACCGGGAATGCCAGAGAAAAGTCTGTTGTTGGAAGCGTTACGATACGAGGGATTGGAGATGCCTCCCGCTGGTCGATTGCCGAAGCAAGTTGTCAAAGACTTCGAACGTTGGATTCAGCTTGGTGCAGTTGATCCCCGCAATAAAAAATCACCTTCAATCGTTCCCCGAGTCATCGATATTGAAAAAGGACGAACGTTCTGGTCATTCCAACCTCTAAAAACAGAAGTGCCGAACATAAGTGTTTCAGATGACAAATCAAGTCTGACCCAGATAGATCGTTTTGTTCTCAACAAACTTAAAAAAGTGAAGTTGAAACCTGCTGCTGAAGCTGACCGTCGTACACTCATTCGTCGTCTCTATTTTGATTTAATTGGACTCCCTCCTCAACCGAGTGACGTTGATTTGTTTGTGAACGATACTTCACAAGATGCTTACTCAAAACTTGTTGACACATTGTTAAAGTCACCGCAGTTTGGTGTGCATTGGGGAAGACATTGGCTTGACGTGGCACGCTATGCAGATTCCAACGGTGGAGACTTCAACGCAACCTTCCACAATGGCTGGCGATATCGTGATTATGTCGTCAACTCATTCAACAAAGATAAACCGTATGACCAGTTTGTTCGCGAGCAGATTGCAGGTGATCTGCTTCCCTACAAATCTGATGAGCAACGTGCTGAGCAGATGATCGCGACCGGTTTTCTCATGGTTGGCACGAAAATGCTCAGTGAGCGTGATAAAGAAAAACTCCGCATGGATGTTGTTGATGAGCAGATCAACACCGTCGGGGCTGCATTCATGGGAATGACGATGGGGTGTGCCCGCTGCCACGACCACAAATTTGACCCGATCCCTACGAGCGACTACTACGCGATGGCTGGAATATTTCGTAGCACGAAAACGCTTGAAGGGGAAAGTGCAAAGTTCGTTTCAACCTGGAAACGCCGATCCCTCCCTGCCCGACCTGACCATCAGGCTGCAGTCGATCAATATGAAAAGACAAAAAATGATTTAGAGAAAAACATTTCTACAACAAAGAAACAGCTTAGGGAAGCAACTGCTCAACTGGCTCATATCAGCCCCGTGCTGACGATTGATGATTCCCTGGCAATTATAAAGGGAGACTGGAAATCTTCAACGCTCTCAAAAGGTTACATCGGAAAAAACTATCTGCATGATGAACAGTCAGGAAAAGGTGAAAAGTCCGTTGAGTTTCCGATCAACATCAGTACTTCAGCTACATACGATGTTCGTGTTTCTTACACACCTGGAAACAACAGGTCTAACAACGTTCCAGTCACAGTTCGTCATGCAAATGGAGAAAGCATCGTCAGGCTGAATCAACAACCGCAACCAAAAATAGACAACCTGTTTACTTCAATTGGTCAGTTTCCGTTTAAATCTGATCAACGGGCAACAGTCACAATTTCTAATCGAGATACTTCTGGATATGTTATTGCTGATGCCATACAACTTGTTCAAGTCGAGACTCAAAAGAAGCCAGTTAAGAAAAGAAGTGCTGCTGAGGAAAAACAATATCAGCAAACGAAAAAGTTATTAGAGCCAATAAAAACTGCTCTAAAAACACTTGAAGCAAAACTGAAACAACTCTCAGCATCCGCACCCAAACCACTGCCACAGGCATTAGCTGCGGACGAGTTTTCAGAGATTTCTGATTGCAATATCTGTGTTCGTGGCGAATATAAAAATAAGGGACCGATGGTAAAAAGGAGTTTCCTGCAGGTTGCCATGACCTCCAAGACACCATCCATCGGAAAAACAGAAAGCGGCAGACGACAACTGGCAGACTGGATTGCGAACCCAAAACATCCTTTAACAGCCCGAGTGATTGTCAACCGTATCTGGTATCATCTGATTGGTCGCGGGATTGTTTCCAGTGTTGACAACTTTGGTGAGCTTGGTGACCGTCCGACACATCCTGAACTTCTTGATTTTCTTGCTGCCGACTTCATGAGAGATCACTGGTCGATCAAAAAAACGATCCGAAAAATTGTGTTGAGCCATTCCTATCGAATGAGTAGCGGACATCGTGAAAATTGCTGGAAAGTCGATCCAGAAAACCAACTGCTGTGGCGTGCACATCGTCGTCGATTACCTGCGGAAGCGATTCGCGATTCGATGCTTGCAATGAGTAACCAACTAGACCTCTCACCCGGTAAATCACCAGTACCCGGACTTGGTACACTTGTCTCAACCAACAGTGCGAATGCAAAAGGATACCAGCGTCAACAAACGACAAAACGGAGTTTGTACCTTCCTGTTATCCGTAACGAGTTGCCACCCATTTTAACTTTGTTTGACTTTGCTGATCCCGATATGGTGACAGGGAAACGTGCCGTAACGAATGTTCCTGCCCAGGCGTTACTGTTAATGAACAGCCCTTTTGTGATGGACTGTTCCGACCATGCTGCTGCAAAAATACTGAAAGCTGTTGGAGATAACAATCAAAACCTTGTCACTGCTACATATCAACTCATCTTTTCGAGACCACCAACGGAAAAGGAAATGAGAAAGGGAGTTGAATTTTTGCAACAGCAATTTTCAATTCCCAATGAAAAAGCAGAGAGACTCAAAGTACACAAAAAAGCATTGGCTCAGTTCATTCATATTTTGTTTGCTTCAACAGAGTTTCGCATGCAGGGGTAGTTCATTCCTTTTTCCTGATACAGGATATTTCTTTGATGAGTCATTATCAACAAATGAATCGCCGTGAGCTATTGAAGCTGGCAGCGTGTGGATTGGGAGGCGTGTCCCTTTCCGGTTTGCACCATTCTGAATCGCAAGCAGCATCCCAGCCATTGGCACCTAAATCACCACATCACCTTCCCAAAGCCAAACGTGTAATTTTTCTGTTTATGCACGGAGGCCCCAGTCAGGTCGATCTCTTTGACCCCAAACCAATGTTGACAAAGCATGATGGCAAGCAATTACCTTTCGAACCTGCCAAGAATATAGATGCTGTTCCCAAGCTGTTAAAATCTCCCTGGAAATTTTCACAGCATGGTGAATGTGGTCAATGGGTCTCTGAACTATTACCTCACCTTTCGCAGCATGTCGATGAGATGTGTGTTGTCCGTTCAATGCACAGCAATGGACAGTCTCATGGTCAAGCTGTCTGTATGATGCATACCGGGTCAGATAATTTAGTCCGTCCTTCTGTTGGCGCCTGGGTCTCATATGGTTTGGGAACTGATAATCCTGCTCTTCCTTCCTTTGTGTCACTTAGCCCAGCGAGTGGACATGGTGGACCTCGCAATTACGGTACTGCTTTTCTACCTGCGATCCATCAGGCAACAACCATCGGTCGTTCCGGTAAATTAGGAAATGCACGCATTCAGTATCTTGGTAACCAGAAAATCACAAAATACGAACAACAAAAACAACTTCTACTTTTACAAGAGATCAACCGAGATCACTTGGAACGCTTGCAACGTGATGAACAGGTGAAAGGTGCAATTCAGTCAATCGAGCTTGCATTTCGAATGCAGTCAGCCGCCCCTGAAGTTCTTGATCTTGCTCAAGAAACGAAAGAGACTCAGGAGATGTACGGCATTGGAAATAAAACGACAGACAATTTTGCCCGTCAATGTCTGTTAGCCCGTCGTCTCTCGGAAGCAGGTGTCCGTTATGTTGAAATTTCAACAGGTAATGTCTGGGATCAACACAGCAACTTGAAAAAAGGGCATGAAAGTAATTCGCTGAAAACCGATCAACCGATTGCAGCATTGCTGACTGATCTAAAAAACCGTGGGTTACTCGATGATACCCTTGTTGTCTGGGGAGGAGAATTTGGGCGTACACCGATTGTCCAGGGAACAAATGGCCGAGATCATAACCCTCAAGGTTTCACCATCTGGTTAGCAGGAGGTGGTATCAAAAAAGGGTTTGCTTATGGGAATACTGATGATTATGGATATTATGCAATCGAAAACCGAGTCCATATTCATGACTTACATGCGACAATGTTGCATCTGCTGGGACTTGACCATACGCGTCTCAACTACCGTTATGCAGGACGCGATTTCCGACTGACTGATGTCTATGGTAATGTTGTGCATGAAATCATCGCTTAGAAATGTACCTTAACGTGCGGCTTGATGCAATTTGGTCATGACCACCCCTCGATTCTCGCGATCCGAGGCAGTTCGCAAAATGGGGCATCGGACTTGGACTCTTGGGATTACTCTATTTGCCAACGTTCTATCTTTGGTTGTTCGGGTTTCCTTACAATTAATTGTATCACACACCGCCTGACATGGTTTTTCCGCAAAGCTGTTTCGCGATCACCGTACAAAACATTTTTCGTAACGACTCGCAAGCGACCCGATTTTGGAAGTTGTGTTATCGAAGGAGCTTACAATATTTCGAGCCTTCTACGGTGACTCTGTGGCAACCTCATCACGACTTGAAAAACGGGGACTCGCGCGGAGCGGTGTATTTCACGTCGAGGTGCGGCGTGTTGCTTCTACCGTTTTTCAAAGCCTGAATGCACGACTGAATGACGCCACTGGTGAGAAGCGTTCGCTCAACGGGGTACTGAGCCTCGCCAGTCAGAAACATCTTTTCGGCGTTGTGCATCAGCGCCGAAGAGTAGGTCACGTTTGGAGTCGGCGGCAGATAAAACAGCGTCGAGAGTGGCTTCTTCCGTCCCTTGATCTGAGCCGCGAATGTAAAGTCACCGA
>NZ_CALEMX010000499.1 GCF_937910335.1 uncultured Gimesia sp.
TAATTATCGCAAAGAACTAAACCACGTTGGAAATAACTGACCTCATTGAAAGGATCAATCTGAATCGCATCGGTAAAATCGATGATCGCCTTTATATTAGAACCTATCATGTAATATGCTTGACCACGTTTCCTATAAGCAAAATCAAATTCCGGGTCGATCTGAATGGCTTTGGTAAAATCTTTGATAGCCAGGTCATATTCTTTAACCTTGAACCAGGCCATGCCTCTCGCACCATAGATGCCTTTATCATTTGGTGCAATTTGAATCCCTTTGTTATAGTCTGTAATCGCCTCCTCATAACGTCCCATCAAATACCAGGCAACACCACGATTGTGATAAGCGGAGCCATCTTTCGGATCGATTTGGATTGCTTCATCAAAATCTTTGATCGCTCTGTCGTATTCATTTTGACTGCCCCAGAACAAACCGCGATTTTTATAGGCCCATTTACTTTGTGGATACTGCTTTAGAAACGCGGAATAATATGCTTCTGCCTTGTCGAGTGGAATCACATTTTTCTTCTTGACCCACGCTTTCCCAATACACAACCAATCACCATTGGTCTCTGAAACCGTAAACAGCTTGCTTGTGATTTCATCGCGAGGAACTTCTACACCCGCCAACACATACTTAGCTCCTTGCTTTTCCATGAACTTTTGACCGACCCATTCTTCAGCAGCAACAGGCGATAAGCTGGTAAGCGGCAACAGGATCAAAATCAAAAACATGACGAAAATATATATTCGGTCGTCAGAAATTCGTAACATCGAAACTTATTCCAAATTGAATCCATAAAGTGATTCGGTTTCAGGTTTGTGAAATCGCCGGCATTCTTCTTGCTTGTTTTTTCGTTGAATCTCTTTGTTGTATACCATTCTCTCCTAAAGCCAAGAAAATTCGACTCGAATCCCTCATCGCCTCCGGTGTGTATTGGGCTGCGAATGCAGAATAACAGACGACCTGCAAGGTTAGCTGAGTGAAGAAGTAATATTTAATAAGAAGGGGCTTATGTTTGTATCTCGCGGTAGGATTTGCCGGCACGATAGAGCTTCAATCGCTCTGCGTAATCGTGCTTATTCGCATTCTTATTGAGTTTTTCGATGCACAGTTTTTGGTATTTCACCGCTTGTTCAAAGTCTCCAGATTCAGCGTAAGCAGCTGCCAGTGTACCTAGAGAGTTGGCATTCTTCCAATCCGATAACTCACAAGCCTTTTTACCCAAGGCAACTGCTTGCTGACCATCACGAAATTCTGCGTTCTGACAGGTGGCTAACAGCCAGGCTAAATTATTGTATCCAGTAGTTCTCGTTGGCGCATCACGAATTACAACATTATAGTCTTTAATGGCTTTACCGAAGTTACCTTTCCTCTTCCATGTATTTCCTCGATTGAGATACGCACTCATAAATTTTGGATTGAAGCGGATTGCTTCATTAAAGTCTTTGATAGCTATGTCGTATTCCTTTTTGTCATACGCCACAAGACCACGGCCGTTGTAGGTCTCCACAGACTTCGGATTAATAGAGAGTGCCGTATTATAATCCTTAATTGCTTTCTCATACTCTCCTTTTCTACGCCAAATTACACCACGATTGTAATAGAGCTGAAGAAGCTTTGGTTCAAGACGAATCCCTTGGGTAAAGTCTTTTAGCGCCCTATCGTAATCACCTTTTAGTCGCCATACACCACCGCGTGCGTTGTACGACATCGCAAGGTGTTGGTTACTTCTAATGATCTTACTGAAGTCTTCGATCGCATTGTCGTACTTACCCAGTTTGCGCCAGGCAAGACCACGATTGTAATAGGCAAAAGCAAAATTTGAATCGAGTCGGAGTGCTTCGCTGAAATCCTTAATGGCATTGTCGTATTCACCTTTCGCAGACCAAACATTGCCACGTCCAACATAGTAGAGCTTATCGTTCGGAGTAAGTCGGATTGCTTCAGAATAGTCTTGAATTGCTTTGTCATGCTTCCCTTTGAATCGCCAGGTACTTCCTCGTCCACTATAAGCATCCGCAAAATTGGGATCGAGTCGAATCGCTTCGTTAAAATCAATGATCGCTTTCTCTAATTCACCTTTATTACGGTAAACCAGACCGCGGCCGTTGTAGCCAACTCGATCTGATGGATCGATTTGAATCGCTTTGTGATAGTCTTTGAATGCCTTGTCGTATTCACCTTTGCTATACCAAGCCAAACCACGATTGCAATAATCGAAGGAAAGTTCTGGACCGATCTGTATTGCCGTGCTGAAATCATTGATCATCTTGTCATAATCACTTTTGTTGAACCAAGCCAGACCACGCCCACTGTAGGCCCCATGATTTAGAGGATCAATTCGAATTGCTTCTGTAAAATCTTTAATTGACGCTTTGTTTTCTCCCTGGAAATACTGCGCTAGACCACGATTTTGATAAGCAGGTCCGAAATGAGGATCAATTTTGAGGGCTTCTGAATAGTCACGAATCGCCTTGGCATAATTGTTTTGATTATCCCACACCAGTCCACGATTGTTGTAAGCCCATTTACTATCTGGCGATTTCTTCAGATATTCCGTGTAGTATACTACGGCCTTCTCAATCGGAATCACGTGTTTTTTCTTAATCCATGCAATTCCCATCCAGAGTTCATCGCCACGAATTTTGTAAACAGTAAACGGCATTTTGTCGATCTCGGAACGTGGAATTTCAATACCATCTTTTATGTATTTTGCTCCCACTTTTTCCATAAACATTCGACCAACCCACTCTTCAGCAGAGGCAGGCGACAAGCTTGTCAGAATCAACAAGCTCAAAACTAGTAAGCGCAATTGAATCAATAACTGAGATACAACTCTGTGAGACAAAGTAACAAAAGTATTTTTGAAGTAGTGAAGTGACACTGTTTCAAATTCCTTCCTGATCGATTTCGCATCCAATTGATGAATCCATAGTGCGGGAATGCACGTATGATAGCATTTGCTAAACAGAACAACCACTTTAACACATTGAAATCATCTTCCCAATAATCGGCTTGACACACCCCCGAATCACACCAAAACACTCAGTTTTGCGTCGCGCGCGAAACAATGAAATTAAGAAATGAAAAACGGGCCCAAATCTCTCATCGCCTCCGGTGTCAAGTGGGCTGCGAACGCTGAATGAGATTTGCTACAAACCTGACCGTATCGTTTTATTTTGCGTTAAGTTTTGCTTTTTCCTTGAGAAGCTTCCTCTTCATTTCTTCCAGATTCTGCGAATTTGAGAACTCGGTAAAGACGATATTCGTATCTGCCACTTCGATGCTTCTGGACTTGGATTGTAAGCCAGCAGATGCATTCGGAAAATACTGTTCCAATTTGGCGATTGATACAATAGGCATTCCATTTTTAGTTTGAATGTAAAGAGTGTGTCCTTTTGCTTGAGGAAGGAAAGTATCATACTGTGTATTAAATGACTTAACGACAGTCAGTCCCTTTTGCCGGGCTGATTTTGTCATTATTTGGTAGTAGGGAGAATTTCCAATCACAAAACACTTGAGCCCGAGGGTTTCTTCTGTCACGGTATTAACGGGAAGCATACTTTGGTCAAGTTGCGAAAAGTATTTTTCTGTTTGTCGCTTCCATGCTTCCCACTGTAGAGACATGATCATTTCCTTGGGGTCATTTCCCTTGTGATAAGCGAACCGATTGCCCGGAAGAATTCTCGCTTTAGGAGAGTAGTCCACGTAAATTTTCTTCGCGCCGGGGTCCAACAGCACCCACTTCTTGTCGATATAGATTTCGAGATAAACATGGCCCGACCATGTCCGGAACGGACGTCCTTTCTTCAGATCCCAAATCCAAGGCACGTCCATCGTCTTCACCCAGACTGTCGGAATGCCCGCACTTTTCAATAGCACACCGCAGGCAATCGCATAATCGGCACAACTTCCATAGCAACCTTCCCGGATGACTGTGTCGTAGTTCCGCCAGTGATAGGCAAGGTCGGCCTGATACTTGAGATTTGCTTGCATCCAGTTAAGCACATTCAAAACCGTTTCTCTGTCACGATCTGCCTTGAATGCGCGTGCCTGTGCCGTGATCGCTTTCTGGTCTCCCAAAGAGGAAGGGCTCGTTAGATATTTTGAAGGGGTTGCATAGTCAATCGCATCGAAGACAGGCTCTGATGCAATCGCACTCGAAGCGAACATCAGCAGCATTAGAAGTGATCGCCACATGGTTAATCTCCATAATATTAGACCGTTCAGAGAACTAAAACCAATCCGGAAGCTGGAAAGCAAATCGGGTCAGATAACTCGGGTCAATTCGATTTCATCAAATTCTCAATTGAATACTCGGTAGTGATTGGACGGACATCAAACCTCAGCATATCTCCCGCAGGCTGAGCCACCTTTCGAACATTGATTTTTTTATCTTGCTGATTACTCACCTCAACACGACCTGCCTTCCAGGACTTCGGAAGAGTTAGTTCAATTGTTAACGGCTGGTCGTAAAGTGCCAACTCGGTTGTGCATGCTATTTTGAGTTTAACCAACTGTTTACTTTTATGCTCCATTTCCAGACTGGCTCCTCGCCGTTCGGTTTGATATTTGTGAATGTCTCCCATGCCTGCAATCCATAGCTTGTCTTGATGTTGTTTTGCGATATCCAGGGCTGCCCGAAAGTTGGCCTCGCTGGTACTGAGTCCCTCCCCAATGTAGTGATAATGCACTTTGTACCATAGACCGCGCTTCATATGAGTCTCGAGTAATCGACGAAACGTCTCCACCCGCTTTCCATAAGTGTCATCCATGCCCGTCGAGTTCGCCGATGCATCGAAGAGATGGTACTTGTCGAGATAGTAGTGCAATGGTCGCGTCGTTACCCATTGTGTCCCGCCACCAAGATTTAATGCTAACAGCTTGCTTTTCTCGGGACACAGTTTCCAGATCGCCTTTGATGCATCACCCACTTCACGTTCCATCGACTGATCATCGAGTGCACCATGATGGTTCAGCGTATGATTTGCAAATTCATGTTTGCCGCGACTTGCGACCGCCTTCCATGCGGACCGATGATCCTCGAACGCAGATCGTACACGGCTGTTTGGTGGATGTCCTCCAGGATTCACCATAAAAGTACCACAGAATCCATATTCGTTTAAGATGGGGATCGCTTTACTCAAATGTGTGGGATGTGAATCGTCGAACCGAATACTGAGTGCCGTTTGTCGTCCATCGTACCAGTTACAAATCGTCGCCTTCAATCCGGTTTTTGGATCTGTTACATGACGCTCTTTTTCTGATCGATTTGCTGGTCTGTGTCCTTCTGTTTTGACGGCACGTACAAAAACAGTGTTTTGCCCAGGTGTCAAAGTGACCAATAACTTATGCCATTCGATCCCACTACGGCGGACAGCAATTGCTCGTCCCTTGGGATCAAAAACGGCAACATCGTTCACAGGCCAAATGCCGCGTCCAGAAATTGGTAATATGACTTGAACTTTTCGTGCTTTTCGCTCAGTTTGAGGATCGACGGTGATGTGTAGCGCGTATTGATCAATGGCTTTTACGGAAAGTGTTGCTGCGCCTGAATGATCAACGAGATTGACCTTCACTCCATCAACCTCTGCTGCAGTTGCCTGGCCAATCATGAGAAACACGCAGACCAGCCAGATTGATCTCTGACTGAAATACTGGAATTTCAAAGCTTTACCCTCTCTTTCACGAGTGGAACGATCAAGAAAAAGGACTCAGAATACTGTCTAAGAACTGAATCAAGAGTGATTGTACTTATTCTTAATTAACCCCTGCAGACGTTCGAAGTATCGATTCATCATAAATCGTTTTACACCGCACCAAAGTCGTGGTTAGTGAAGGCGGTTTTTCAATATTGTGAGCGATCCAATGTTTTGTTCACACGATTATTTGGAAACAGGTCGATGCCGTTTGATGGTCAGTGGTCCCTGTTGTGCGTACGGGTGTTTCGCTTTGAGTTCCTTATAGCTGAGCCAGCCGCGTGAAGTATGAATCTGTTTTGCATCTGCTGTCTCATAGGCGAAGAACAAAGGTTTCTGAAACACGACAATCCGATCTGGATAAACATCAAAATCGCACCAGCCAAATGCACCCTGACTGACCAGCGCGGTCCCGCCTAACACGAGGTAATGCGTTTCCTCTTCTTGAGCATGCCATAAAGCACGGTGATAGTGACCACTCAGACTGAGCAGCACCTTGTATTGTTTCATCATCGCCCGCAAGCGATCTCGGCCTTTACCAATCTGGTTGTACTTGCCGCGCCCGCGTTCATTATTCTGCCAGGGAGAAACGTGCAACGCAATCACGATTTCCTCACCCGCTTTTTCTGCCTGCTTGAATTCCGATTCGATCCAGTCCAGTTGTTTGTCGTTCAAACCAACATGATTGCCTTCCGCGTCGATTACAACAAATCGGACACCTTTGTGGACAACCGAATAATGCAACTCTCGAAAGAAATATCGCAGAAACAGTTCGGGGATCTCATGATTTCCCCGCACATAGTGATAAGGCTGCTTGAACAATTTCACCAGTTCGAGCATCGCATCGTATAACTTCAGATCCCGCTTTTCATGCACCATATCGCCCAGCATGAACGAGAGCTCTGCCCCCGACCGATTAATCTGATCGATGGCGTGTGCAAAACGTACCTTGTCGGTCTCAAACCCTCCAAAGCCCAATTGGGGATCGCCTACCGCGGCAAACCGATAAATCAAATCTTCTTCCGGTTCGGGTAATAACGCTGGAAAAGTAAAGCCAGCCGGTGCGGTGCGCGAGACAATGAGTTGATCTATTAGAGCGGGGTCATCGGGTGTCCCGGCGATTCCCAGATAAATGTGTGAGAATTCAGCATCACTCGTCAGCGGCAGTTCCTCACCCAGCGTCTGACCATCGGCCCAGCAGGCGTAGGTTTTTCTATCGAAATCGATGCGGGCTGTCATCGTGTACCAGCGTGGTTCCAATGGCGTTTTTGTATAAAGACGCCAATACGGTTTATTGAATACGGAATGCCAGCGCATTTGCGTTTTCTTCGATCCCTTCTCCTGGAAAGGGGCGACGGCGATTCGCGCAATCACTGCTTTCGATTTTTCACCACGCAGGTCAAAAAACGTGCCTGTTTTCCAATCCTTTGCTGGCTTGAATCGGCACTGTACCCACACGACACCTTTGGAAACGGGTTTCGTAAGCTGCGTTCGCACACCCCAGCCATCCGTCCGAAACGCCTCGGCATGCGAAACAGCCAGCGCCCGGGAACCATCAAGACCCAGAGCGTTCTTCACGATCGCTGTCGGCTTGACTTTGCCGGGGAAGCCCTCAAAACCTTTCCAGTTCTCGGAAGCAATGATTGATTGCCCGTCGGCATACGACTCAAAATCGTCCGTCAGCAAAACGCCCTGTTCCGCAGCAACCAGATTCGAAACCAAAGCGATCTGGAATATGAAAGCCGCTAACCAGCCTGTAGTCAGCATGAATAACGACAAAACAGATTTTATTTTTTGGGAAGTCCCGTTTTGTGCAGGCATGTTGCGATTCCTTATCGATGCGTGTGGCAGTCCGTCCTCGAAATCAGTGACGAAAAACGAATCTCAGATTAAGAATCATTACAACATAATCAACGGGCAAGATCAATTCGCGATTCAAAACCGGTTTTCAGAATTTCCAGCTGGAGTACCACACGCGGTTGTGTTCCGGGTCAATAATTAGAATCTGTCCCATCTCCCACTGTTGTGCACTGTCTTGAGCAACGTACCAAACTTGCTTTGAAGTGAGTACCAGTTCTACTTGAACTTCACTGATGTTATGATCTGGTCCTCCACCAGTTGAGTCAGCGCTCATCCCCCTGGCACCAAAACCACAATGCCAACCGATGTCCTCTGAAACCGGTCCCCGTTTCCATTCCGCATGCTCCCAAGGGGGAGGTTCATCCAGCCATTGTTTCAGAGTTGCGTGATCGACGTCAAAAACCAGATGAAATTCACCATCGCCCAAAAAATCGAGCCAGACATCATTGGCAGAGACAACGGACGCTGATGCTGGCAAATTAAGCCCCGTCGACTGTTTAAATTCAGCAGCCGGATCTGTTATCACACGACGGTTCGGTTCTTGCGAGAAGCCGGGGGACAATAGAAACCATGCAACGAACAACAAAGGCAACCCGATCAACACAAATGCCATTACCCAGAGTAAGGCAAAACAAATCCGTTCGCCACGTGTGGTTTTGATGTCGTTCATGGTTTAGCGCCTATTCGATTCGCAGTCAGACAATATTGCAACTATCAAGATCTCTCCCACTTCACTACTGAGCTTGTCTTAAAGTTTCGGTATTCTGCCAACTCCGAACGCATACCCATAGAGAGTAAACCCCAGAACATGTAGCATTAGCTGATCTTCTAAAATCCAACGTGGATTTGAAGTAATCGCGGTGATGAACGGGCTTGTTTTCGTCTCTAATTTATCTCTCATGATTTTCCGATCATGGTAATGTCAGGTAATTTTTCTTATTTCCAATCGTTCTTTGCAACCTGGGAGGAACCGGGGCTTACGCCATTCGACTAATGATCAAAAACAAGATAAGCCGCAAGGCATTAGCCGCGGTTAATACCGATC
>NZ_CALEMX010000500.1 GCF_937910335.1 uncultured Gimesia sp.
GTTACGCTGGAAAACTGGGATCAGCGCCAAAAACCAGAGCTGACTGTATTTGGATTACTGCGCAATTTACACAAATCTTTATCTGCCATTCAGGAATCCATTTCGTTCGCATTTATTCCACCTGCGATTCAGGGTCTGGGAAATGCAGGGGGTTTTCAGATCCAGATTCAGGATCGAGGTTCAGCCGGATCTGATGTCTTACAGCAGGCGACGACTGACTTAATGGATCGCGGAAACTCTGATCCCATGTTATCTGGATTGAATACCAGTTTCAGCGCTACCGTTCCGCAAATCTATCTGGATATTGATCGAGAAAAAGCCATTAAAATGGGGATTCCTCTCGATTCTATTTTCGATACGCTGCAAGCAAATTTAGGATCTACCTATGTGAATGATTTCAACAAATTTAACCGCGTCTTCAAGGTGATGGTGCAGGCGGATCAGCAATTTCGGAACAAGGTGGAAGATATAACGCTTCTCAAAGTGCGGGATCGCCTGGGGAATATGGTGCCCTTGCATACGCTGGTGAAAGTAAATAATTCCGCAGGGCCACAGAATGTAAGTCATTATAACCTGTATCCTACAGCGGCAATTACGGGAAATGCTGCTCCGGGATTCAGCTCGGGACAAGCCATCACCCGCATGGAACAGTTATCCGATGAAGTTTTGCCACAGGGATTTGGTTATGAATGGACGGGGATTTCTTATCAGCAAATTGCAGCAGGTAATATGGCGCCGTTTATTTTTGCAATGGCGCTGGTATTTGTCTATTTATTTTTATGTGCCCAATACGAAAGCTGGTCCATTCCTATCTCTGTGATTATGTCTGTGCCCCTCGGCATTTTTGGCGCTATCTTTGCGACGATGGCAAGAGGACTGGATAATAATATCTATACTCAAGTTGGTTTTGTATTATTGATTGCTCTGGCAAGTAAAAATGCGATTCTGATTGTGGAATTTGCCAAGCAACAGCGTGAGTCAGGGAAATCGATTACCGATGCGGCGATCGAAGCCTGTTTTTTACGATTTCGTCCGATTCTCATGACAGCGATCAGCGCGATTTTGGGAGCCGTTCCTTTGGCGATTGCCTCGGGCGCAGGTGCGGGAAGTCGACAGGCGCTGGGAACAGCTGTGGTAGCAGGTCTGGCAGCCGCTACGTTTTTTGGTGTCTTTATGGTGCCTGTAATGTATGTGGTTGTTCAGAAAATCAGTGACAAGATTTTAGGAACGAAGCCAGTGATTGAGGAAGAAGCGACAGCCAGTTCTGCGCCCCCGTCAAGTTAATTGTTCAAGGGAGCTACAGATTCGTATCAACTGAATTTCCGCTGTCGACTGGCTTCATAAAGCATGATTCCCGCCGAGATTGACACATTCAAGGATTCGGTTTCACCCTGTTGTGGTATTCGCACAAGATGAGAACACTCTGCGAGAAGTTCTGTGTTGATTCCCATTCCTTCATTTCCGACAACGATGGCCGATGGTTGGCAAAAATCATAATTTGACAGTATGTCTGGTGCCTGCATTGCGGTTCCTACGACGGAGATTCCTGAATCTTTCAACTCGCGACATAATTGTGCGAGATCAGTTACTTCAGCAACAGGAATTCGGTTGACAGCGCCGGCTGATGTGCGACAAACGAGACTGGTGACTTCGCATTGTTCATCCGTTCCCGTGAATATTCCAAGTGCACCCAGAATTTCAGCGGAGCGAATGATCGCCCCCATATTATAGGGGTCCTGAATGCGATCGAGAATAAGGTAGAGTGCTGATGACGTTGTTCGCTCAATTATTTCTTCCGGTGAGGAATAGGGAAAGGGTGCCATTTTTGCAATCATTCCCTGATGATCGCTGGCGCGGCACTTTTGAGTCAGATCTTTATTCGAGGCGAAGGAAACTGGTATTGATAATTGACTGGCTAGTTGCTCTGCCTGGGTCTTCAGTTCTCCATTTAATTCTTCTGACAAGTGCAGTTCCCACATAGGCCAGAAACCCGCCGACAGGGTGTCCATGACCGCATTCCTGCCCCAAATCCAGCACTTCTGATGGTTTCCCAGTAATGGCTTGTTTTTCTTTCCTCTAGAATGCTTTCCGACCATAGGAATTCTTTTTCATTTTGAGTATTCTATGAATGAAAATAATCTGAAGCGTAATGCAGTAATGCATGAGATTCAATGTTGATTCTCGATTTCAAATTGTGTTCAAACTTGTTTTATCAGATTGTAGTGGCCTGTCATATTGATGTTGATATGATCGAATGATATTACATTCGATGCGCTACATTAATGTACTAACAGCTTTTTATTAAAATTGACATAGAGGCAGTTCTTTTGTCCGAAAATCCAGTAATCTATAAACCATTCGAATGGGAACGATTGAGAATTGCGTCCCAGTTTAACGCACAGTTGATGGATCATTTGCGTCCGTATGTCAAGCCTGGCATTACGACTGATGAAATAAATCAAATCGTTCACGACTATACTGTTTCTCACGGAAACACACCGGCAACGCTGGGGTACATGGGATATCCCAAAAGTTGTTGTATCAGCATTAATGAAGTCGTTTGTCACGGCATACCCGATGATACCGTTCTCAAGGAGGGTGACATTGTTAATGTTGATATTACGAGTATCGTCAATGGCTGGTATGGAGACCAATCAGAAACTTTTTTAATGGGACAGGTCTCGGACGAAGCGCGCAAGCTGGTGCAAGTGACTTTTGATTCACTTTTTCTGGCGATTAATTCACTTCAACCGGGTTCCAGTGTCCTTCAAATTGGTCAAGTGATTTCTGACTACGCGAGAGATGATAATTTTGGCGTTGTGCGTCAGTATCAAGGGCATGGTATCGGACGAGAATTTCATACCGATCCCGGAATTCCACACTATCCGGTTTCCAGTTCAGAGCGTGATCTCCTGTTACCAGGTATGTGTTTTACGATTGAGCCGATGTTGAATGCCGGTTCCTGGAAAACTGTCGAAGACCAGAGTGATGGTTGGACAGTACGAACCAAGGACAATAAATTATCTGCACAATTTGAACATACGATTCTCATGACGGAAGACGGTCCGGAAATATTGACGTTGACTAAAGAGGGGCCTCAAGCCGGTCATAAGTTCTGAGTCGCAATTGGTGTGCTTTGACCTGTTGAATTAGAATGAAAACAGCGTCTTCTATTTGAATTCCTGTGAACTATGATTTCCTGTGAACTATGATATTGAAACTGGGAGCCAGCATGATGAGACAATCTTTGGTTGCGGCCGTAGTCATCGTTTCGATGGCTGTTTCTGTTTTTGCAGAAGAGAAAAAATTCGACTGGGTTCAAGTTACAGAGAAAGCAGGCTGGCAAGCGCGTGATTCACAAGGTGAGCTCGTTTATAAGGATAAGTTGTGGATCTTCGGGGGCTGGTTCAGTTCCTATGCAGCACCGCCGCGGGATGTCTGGAGTTCCGCCGATGGTAAGTCCTGGAATCTTGTCACAAAAAAGGCTCCCTGGATTCATAGTGATTTGCCGATGTCAGTCGTCTTTAATGACAAAATGTGGATGATGGGTGGCTGGTATAATGGAAGGCTAAAAGGGCATTCTGCTGGAAATCAGGTTTGGTCTTCCGTCGATGGCAAACAGTGGGATGAAGTGACAAAACAAGCAGAATGGACCCCGCGACTGGCTTCCGCATTAGTAGAGTTCAAGGGCAAAATGTGGATTCTGGGAGGGACCGAAAATTATTATTTTGGCGACGAAAAAAGTCTCAAGAACGATGTCTGGTATTCTTCTGATGGGAAAACATGGAAGTTGGCCACAGCGAATGCCGGCTGGTCGCCGCGTGCTTATCATCAGGCTGCTGTGTTGAATGGGAAAATGTATGTCTTTGGTGGCGGTAATTATACGCCAGAATATCACGCGACCAATGATGTTTGGAGTTCCGAAGATGGCATACATTGGAAGCAGGAAACAGCCAAGGCTCCCTGGCATGAACGGTTATGGTTTTCTTCTGTCGTTTATCGGGATCACATATGGGTGATCGGTGGCTGGTCCAATAATCCTGCAAAAAATAAAAATGATGCCTGGTACTCAAAAGATGGAAAACATTGGAATTTGCTCCCGACGAACCATGTCTGGAAAGAACGTCACGAACTTTCCGCCTTCGTTTTTCAGGATAAGATATGGATTGCAGGAGGGCATGCCCAACCGCTCAATAGCGAAGTCTGGTCGCTGGACATTCCGAAAGACTGGTTAAAGAAGCAGGGTAAAAATGCTGGTTTACCTCCCGGCTTGCCGAAAACTGTTGAGAAGTTGAATTCTGGGAAGCCGGTCAAAGTTGTCTGTTTTGGAGACAGTGTTACCGGAGTTTACTATCATACGGGTAGCAGGCGTGCCTATACCGATATGCTGGGGATTGCTTTGAAGAAGGCGGTTCCTAAGGCGAGCTTGACAATGCATAACGCTGGCATCAGTGGGAACACAACCGTTAATGCGTTGGCGCGGATCGAACGAGATGTGCTGAAGCATAAGCCTGATCTAGTGACGATAATGTTTGGTTTGAATGATATGACCCGTGTTCCACTGGATCAATATAAAGAGAATCTCAACAATATTATCAAACAATGCCGCGAGACGGGTGCAGAAGTCTTGCTCTGTACGCCCAATGCTGTGATCACAACATCCGGCCGACCTGCAGAAAAATTGGTCAAGTATTGTGACGTGATTCAAGAGGTTGCCTATGAAATGCAGGTGCCAGTCTGTGACAGCCATCAAAAACTAAATCAATTTCGAAAGCAGGATGCGCTGGCATGGCGATTGATGATGAGCGATGAAATTCACCCCAATATGGCTGGACACAAAAAATTTGCAGAATTGATGACAGAATCAATCACGGGCAAATCGGTTTCGCTCGCAGATGTCGAACCACCCGTATTGGCAATTCCTCGTACAAAATCGCTTCTGGCAAAAAAACAGCCTGTTCGAATAGTAGCCATGCCGCCATTGGACCAAATGATACAGAAAACGTTTAAAAAAATTGCACCTGATGCGAAACTGCAAGTAACGACGTGGGAGACTGAAGGTAAGACGCGCAGGCAAATCGAAGCGGATGCCAAAACCATGATCCGTCCCAAAAAGCCGGATCTGGTTCTGCTCGCAATTCCGCGAGATGCCAAAGCCGATTCGAAGGAAGAATTTATTCACAGTTTTATGTGGACAATGAACTACTCGCTTAACTTTGGCGTCGGCGGGTGGGATTGTGTGGTATTTCATCCTGACGTCTTTGATAGCAAGCACAAACCGGCCGAATACGATCAACTCACACGAGAACTGGTGCGCGGGCAGGATTTAACCCTCGTTGACCGAACAACCTCTCAGTCAGAAAGCCCCGAAGTGATTCTTGAGAAATGGTTGCAATCCCAACTGGATTGAAGATCTAAGGTTGCGGAACGCCGTATGTCGCGATGAAAGATCTGACAGAATGGCTCGGTTGATGTATGTTAAGATCGATTTTGTTTATGATGGCAGTCTCCCGGTGAGTGCTGTGAAATCTGCGTTGTGCCAAACAGGGATAAATTGAAAACAGGATCATCGATATGAAGCAGCTTTCTCTTGGTTCATTCAGTTATGAATTCAACCGCTCGCAGGAACCTCGGATCAGAATTGCGTCTGGCGAAACACTCCGCGTGGAGACCGAGGATGCTCTTTCTGGACAGATTCGAAAAGCAGGGGACCATAGAGACAAAGCAACAGTGCCATTCAGCAATCCAGTCAACGGACCTGTTTTTGTAGAACAGGCAGAACCCGGCGATACCCTGGCAATTCAAATTAAATCGATCGAACCGCGCGATGGTCAATGTGCAACATACACAGGTAATCCAAAACAACTTTGTCAATGGCTGGGGACTGATGTTCCCGATGGCGCGCATGTGTGTCCGATTCGGGAGGGATTCGTCTATTGGAGTGACGAAATCAAAATTCCGTATGTACCCATGCTGGGTTGTATTGGTACGTCCCCCGCTTATGGAATGCCTAGTACGATGCCGGCTGGGCCGCATGGTGGGAACATGGATATCCGCGAAGTAACCGTGGGTAACATACTTTATTTGCCGGTCTTTGTGACAGGCGCCTCCCTTTATCTGGGGGATGCCCACGCAGCCATGGGGCAGGGGGAATTATCCGCAACCGGTCTGGAAATGGCATCTCAAACAACTCTTACAATAAACTTGATCAAAGACAAAGTAATCGCTGGTCCGCGTATAGAATCTCCTGAGGAAATTATCACTGTGGCAAGTGGCACTCCCATGGAACGTGCTACAGCCGAAGCGTTTGCCCAGATGATTCTCTGGATGGAAACCGAATATGGCTGGAATCGCTGGCGAGCCTATGATCTCCTGACACATGTGGCAGAGATATCGATGGGATACTATGAGGGAGGCGGCTTGGCTGTCAAAATAGCAAAAGAATATGTTAATCATCCCTCCTGATATTCTTATGAATGCCTGTCATTGTTTAAAACTGTCCTGTTTCTTTCCTTGAATTCTCTCCCGTATCTGGAATCGTACTTATGTTAATTGGATATGTCAGCGACGAAAATTATCGCGCTTTGTATGATGTGGCTGTCGAGTTTCAAGCGAAGGGTCAGTTTATCAGCACACGTTCTACGGCATCAGGAGCTGTGATTGCAGACCTGCCAGCCGGGGACTATGAGGTGATCCTGCAACATCGAGAATTTTGCTCCAAACGGGTACAACTTCAAGTGGAACCCGGTCAAATACATCAGTTCCGATTACTGTCAACAAAGCTGTATGGTTTTGCCTGGCCACGCTGTGTGAGTGCCGGTGAGTCATCGGAGTTTCGTGTCCATTCGACATCCGAATATTATCTGGAACTATGGCGATACGGTAAAGAAAAAGAGTACATCCGTCGGATTGGTACATTTGATGATCATGCCCCATTGTCGAATCTGCAGATTACTCCAGATGGGGATTACACACAGAATGGAGTCGACTGGAATAATGTCGGATATAAGACCGTCACGCAGAAACAAATGGTTGTGGCGCCAGAAAAATCTGGATTGTATATGTATCATCTAAGTAATCAGTCTGGGGAAGTATTTACTTATCCCTGGGTTGTTTCACCAAAAACGCCGCAGTCTGATGTGGCCATACTCGCCAGCGATTTGACCTGGAATGCCTATAACAATTTCGGTGGGCGCAGTAATTATGTGAATCCCGAAGGCTTGCCTCCTACACCTGTTGTCAATTCGCGTCAGGAATTAAGGCGTTATCTTAAACCATCTTTTGGCGCCTATTATGTAGACGAATATCCGCCTCTTTCACTGGAACGCCCACAACCTTATTTGCATATCGATTTGGATGAGGGGCTCCGCGATCCGATTTTTAGTCGCATGGGATGCGGTATGTTGCATTCGGAGTGGCGTTTGCTGGGTTGGATGGAAGAGCAGGGCGTTGACTACGATTATTACAGTGAAACGCAATTCCATTTCGGACAGCTGCCTTTAGATAAATATAAAGTTCTGATTTTGAGTTCGCACCCTGAATATTGGTCAAAGCAGATGTATGAGAGCCTGAAGACCTGGGTGTTTGAATCAGGAGGGCGTTTGATTTATCTGGGAGGCAACGGTTTGAATTGTGAAGTTGAATTTTTAGATGACGAACGAGTTGTCTATCACAATACAGATTGTACAAAATGGTGTGGAGTGGCGATGGATCCTCCGATACCCGAATCGGAGTCTACTTACGAAAGTCGTTATCATGCGCGGCAGGAATCTGAGGCAAACCTGCTGGGGGTCGTCTTTTCGTTTGCCGGTATCATGACGGGTGCTCCTTACAAAGTCGTTGATGACAAACACTGGTGTTTTGAAGGAACGAATTTAAAAACAGATGACCTGTTTGGGACAGAAAGCCAGCATATGCGAATTCCGGGAGGCGCTTCCGGACATGAAACCGACAAGATTTCTCCCAGTTCACCGCCTGATGTGCATTTAGTCGCACAAGGCATTAATCCGGATCAGGGGGGGGCTGACATGGTGCATTATCAGACTTCGTCCGGAGGAGAAGTGTTCTCAGTCGGATCGATTTGCTGGATTACTTCAATGCTGGTTGATGATGATGTCTCGAAAATATCGCGCAACGTTCTGGATCGATTCACAAAATGAATATGCTGACTGCATGACTCAGGTAATGATATCCATGATCGGTTTGCCATGATCGATTTCCAGTCGTTTCCGCCCGGGAATG
>NZ_CALEMX010000501.1 GCF_937910335.1 uncultured Gimesia sp.
ACTTCGGTTTTAGAGGGCTTTTTTTGTTGCGTACTCGCTGCTGAACTGCTTCAGGCTCGGCTGTTTAAGGTTCCACAAACTCATACCACTATGAAGCCGTGTTCGAGGCAGCCGCACGCGACTCGGGCTCGATTCTATTCGCGAAACTCGTCGAATGCGGTACTGTAAAGGCAATGGACCGATAATACGGAAATTGATTTATTCCATGGGCCAGTTCGCCAAAAAATAAATTATTGCTTCAATACACACTATTCTAAAACAGCTCGATGTTCGCGTATTGATTAGGATTACTGTTTCACAATTCTGGTTGAGGATGCTCCTGAAATTCGCAGATATGCATAGAAGAAATCTGCGATGTATCTGCTCGTCCTGAATTGTATTCCGACTTAATTTCTTTTCAAAACCAAGGATACTCCCCAGTTTCACTATCGGAGAAACGAGTGCTTAGTCAAGCTTGGAATTGAGGGATGGGAGTGTTGTTTACGTGCTTCGTAGCCGCACTCCCCTGATCTCGATCACCCCAAAACCTAAAAATGACACTCCACTAATAGCAGGATCAGGCCACTCTTTTGGCGTATGTTGCATGAGTGACTTTGCTATTGTATATTGGCAATCTGTCTTCTCTTAAATGAAGGATGCTCGTCGTTTGCCGTGACCATGCCATCCTGAGCGCGGCCCTATGTTTGAACTAAAAAGAAATTTTTAATGACACGCTTATTTATTTCTGGCTTATTATTCGCTGGTTTAATTTTCTGTGGTGGATGCCGAAAAACGACACCTGACAATCCGGAAACGATTCTGACGTCTCCTGCAGATGAAGAAGAGGCAGCACTACAGGTGGTGGGAAATCTGTATGGATTTTATGCCGCGTATCATAAAAAAGGGCCTGCGGGCTGGGATGATTTAAAAGGTGCGAGTTCGAAAGCAACTGCTTCTGCTCAAAAAGAGGCTTCGGATGCGATCCAGCAAGTCCAGGCAGCCGGTTTTAAGATGACATGGGGAGTCGACAAACCATTGCTGAAAAAAGAAGGCGTCAAAGCTGATGATTATGTCATTGCCGAATCCGCTGACGGACGTCGCAAATTGATGTTTAGTGGAAATGTGAAAACAAAAAAATCCGAAAACTAGGTTTGTACCGCCTCTCGGCTTGTCCTACGATGCCGATACTGACCGCTTCATCTTATCATGCTGGAATCAAGTACAATTGATAAATTGAGGCTCGAAGGAGCAACAGCAATCGAATGAATCCCACAGATCAACCGGTAAAAAAAGGCAGACAGAAATCAGTTCTGCCTGCCTTTGATCAATATATGTCCAAACGATTCTATCAAGCTTGCTTCATCGCTTCGGACAGAATCTTGGAAGTACTTTCCCGCATGATGCGTGGATCGACCATTGCTCCTTCGAGAAGCGTTGCACGAACCTGTTTTCCGGAAATGAAAACTGGTTTTTCTTCCGAATGGTTTTCCATCAAATCAACACGGCCCAAAGATTCGTAGAAAGCAGCAAAGCCAACGTTCACAGGCTCAATCAGTAATTCGCCAGCGAGATTGTTGAAAATCTCCTGTGCATCGAAGTCACCCCAGATGGCAGTTCCATCCGCATAAGGAGCATCAGCGTGCTTGCGTCCGATGACAATGTTGGTGTATCCCATGTTCTGGCGATAGATCCCGTGCATGACTGCTTCTTTGGGTCCACCATAGAACATCTTGATATCCAAACCGAGCAATGCAACACGGTCAGGAGGGGAATCATCACGCGGTGCCCACAATTCGGGATCGCTGTCGCCATCGCCGAGTTCCCTGTTCTCGATTAGTTTTTCATAAGTTTCCATCCGAATCTCGGCACTCACATCGTCACTCTTGGTTTCGCCAACGAGTGGATTCAAAACAGCGCCGGCATTTTTGCCCTGCCGCAGAAGTGTTTCCAGTCCGTAAACCAGAGCATATTCGTGAGCACGATGCAGAGGGTTTCGGGTTTGAAATGCGACAACTGCATCCCAGCCTTTTTCTGCAATCAAAGCACGGACTTCACGTGGGGTCAGAACATATTTGCCGAATGAACTATTTTTGGGTTGAGGTAAAACACGGATTTCACCACCAATCAGGTGTGAATTAGCAGCGTCACCTTCGAGGACCATTGCCGCACCAGGATGATCGGTACGTTCTGTCTGATAAACACTCTTCAGATATTTGGGTTTATCCCATTCGAAGACATCAGTGATATCCAAAGTTGCTACGATTTCACCGGCAGGGTTTGTCAACGCGACTTTTTGATCACTGGACAATGTGGCAGCCAGTTCAGAAGTCACAGGTAATGAAAGTGGAATGGTCCAGGCATATTGCTTGCCATCCACTTCAATGCAGGCTTCATCGAGAACACGGTTGAAAACCTCACTACCCATTGGCCCTGTCAAAGGGCTCAGTGTGCCATCTCCCAGACGGTATACGGTTGATAAATCAGCCGCTGAAACAGGAACTTTGGTAAGTGTTGCTGCCTCTGCTTTGAAGCTTTCGATTTCCGCTGCAGGGACTGTACAACAGACAGGTTCGCTCAGACCTCCATGGGGGGCAATTAAATCAGCCATTGTTTGATTTCTCAATATTGACAAAAGGGTTTCAGAATGAACGCCAACCAGATGGCGTCTTTACTAGCGAAATTAGGGGAACGCATTGAAAACTTCAAGCAACAGACGGGGGGATTCATCGAATTCAAAAAACTCTCTCGATTGAGATCGTTTTTTGATGCATTTAGTCTCTCAAACCTGCCTGTTGCATCAGGAAATTCGTCGATTCATAGGCTTCACGGACCCAGGCCTCGATTTTGTCCGGTTCAGGTGAATACTCCAATTCCAGCGAAATCGCCCCGTCAATGTTCAATTTTCCGATTTCGTTCAGATAGGGCTCAAATTTCACAACTCCCCTGCCCGGTGGCAGATCGCCGTGCACTTTTCCATCACAATCCGAGATATGCACGTGAGTAGCTTTTCCCTGCAGTTTTCTGAGTTCTTCCGGCTCCACATCTGCCAACAATAAATGGGAAATGTCGATATTGGCCTTCAATGCAGGATGGTTGACATCATCCACAAAACGCACCATTTCATCGACGTTATTCAAAAGAGATAGCGGAAACGGTTCCAGTTCCAGTGCAATTTCCAGCCCCAGCGTCTCCGCATATTCTGCTAACGCCTGGCATTGTTCGACTCCCAGTTGCCAT
Organism: uncultured Gimesia sp.; assembly: GCF_937910335.1. GTDB lineage: Bacteria > Planctomycetota > Planctomycetia > Planctomycetales > Planctomycetaceae > Gimesia. The sequence continues at coordinate 3,217 of NZ_CALEMX010000501.1, forward strand.
TGTGCTTCTGGCGGTATGACTTCGCGATTCCAAATATATTCGCCAAGCACCAGCAAAAGGTTTTTGGCTTCATATTCATAACATAGATCCAGATATGACTTCACTCTTTGCAGATGAAATCGTTGTACACTCGGGTTAAAGTCGATCAAGCCGACCGCAACACAACAGACTGATACGATCGGGAGGTCTAATCGATGACACGTATCCTTTACCAGTTTTCGTTCACGAATATCCACATCCAGTGGATCGATAAAAATGTCGACGCAGTCGAAGCCGATCTCTTTTGTCTTCTGCAATCCCCAGGCAGTATCACGACCCGCTTGAGCCCATGCCGAATTTATCATTCCGAGTTTCATAGCTGTCCTTTCACTCCTGCTGTCGATTTACTGTTTTTCCTGATATATAAAGATAGCAATCCGCTTGCAGAGGGAAAAGGCTTTGACCAGAATAGGAACGTCTCAGCCTTCAATGATCTCAATTCGTACCAGGATGAACCAAACGATGGATCTCAATTTATCAGGCTTCTCCGTTGTGATCACCGGTGGAGCCAGTGGAATTGGCCTGGCCACAGCCCGCTGTTTTGCAGAGGAAGGAGCCCTGCCAATCCTTTGGGACCGCACCGATCAGGTCACTGAGATAGCCGATCAATTGAGTGAAGAAACCAGCCAAACAGTCACTGGATTTCAGGTCGATATCACTGATTACTCTGCTGTCCAGGAAATCACCGAACAAACTTTGCATCGTTTTTCCAGGATTGACCATCTGGTACATGCCGCTGCGATTGGCTCCGGAAAGTTTGGTTTTCCCTTTACAAACTTAACTCCCGCTGACTGGCCTCGCGTATTTGAAGTCAACATGCAGGGAATGGTCAATGTGGCCCACGCAGTAACTCCCGTCATGCAGCTGGCTGGCAAAGGCAGTCTGACCTTCATCAGTTCCATTGCAGGACAAATTGGTTCGCAAACGGATCCCCCTTACAGCGCATCCAAAGCGGCCAACATTAATTTTGCACAATGCATGGCGAAAGATTTAGCATCCGATGGAATTCGAGTAAATTCTATCTGCCCCGGGATGGTACAAACTCCCTTGAACCAATCGGTCTGGAAAGCGTGGAATGATCGTCAGCCAGAAGCTGACCAAAAAACTTATGGACAATGGGCGGGAGAAAAGATCAAACAGCTGGTTCCACTCGAACGTTGGCAGACTCCTCAGGATGTCGCCAATATGATCGTCTTTCTCAGCTCCGATCGCGCTGCGCAAGTCACGGGACAAACCATCAATGTTGATGGTGGATTTGTGATGCATTCATAAGAAAAGGTGGGTAAAAAAATCAAGCCTCCCGCAATGGCTTCTGTTGAAACAGAATACGCTACGAGAGGCTGTTTTTTAAGAGTATCGGACTATTTTGTCGCAGCCTGATTAGCACTTTTTGCTAACCGAGATTTCGTTCGTGCTGCTGCATTCTTATGAATGATGCCTTTTGAAGCTGCCTGATCAATCTCTTTAGCAGCTTTCTGCAGAGCTTGCACAGTCGCCTGCGAATCATCTCCTGCAATCGCGACACGGGCGTTTTTGATGATGTTTCTTAATTCTGAACGAGTAGAACGGTTACGGAGACGGCGGACATCACTTTTTCGTAACGCTCTTTTGGCACTTCTGGAATTCGGCATTTTTTGTCTTAACGTTTTTCTGAGTAACTATTTACAATACGAACAGACTTCCATCTATCAAGACAGTCGCCACTATAAAATCTCAGGCAGAAAGGAAGCTTAACAAGCTCTCGGTCGATATTCCAGCCATTTAGAGCCGCTAAAACCACCTTTTTTCAGGAATTGTCTATGGCTAACGGGATAATCGGTTTCTCATCTTTGTCTGATTATTCATCGTCGTCTAAATCCTCGTCTGGATCATCATTGCCAATATTCGAATCTGATGATCCTCCCCCCAAATCTTCCAGCCTTTTCAGCGTATCACGATAATCGTAATCGACGGCGAGAATCTCGCTGTAATGGTCTTCTGCTTTTTCTCTTTCTTTCGATTCTTCATACAACCGAGCAAGCAAATAGTGTGCTTCTTTATAAATATTCGGTTTTTCATCGGGTGAAAGATTCGGAAGTGCCTTCTCAAACTGGCGTTTGGCCAATTCTTTTTTTCCGTCTGCAAAGAAGCATTTTCCTAATGCGACCAAAGCATCGGAACTGATACGTGTATCTTTCACAGATTGTTGTAACAGCGAAATCGCTGGCGCCCATTTTTTAAGCCGAATAAAACGTTGTGCCAGTTCAAATTTCAGACGCATGTCAGCTGGATAATTTTCCACACGATTGGTGAAGATTTCGATTTCGCGTTTAATCAATGCTTTACTAATTAAAGAAACCTGCTTCTTTGCTTCCGCATTTTCACGATCTCGATTATACAAATCCTTCGCTTCTACTAGTCGTTCACGTAACAATTCAAGCTCAACATCTTCAACCTGCTCGCCAATGTTGGCATTTTTCCCGGAAAGCTCATAGGCTTTTTCATAAAGTTCCTTGGCTTCCACCAACTTTCCATCACGGCGATAAAAATCGGCCAGTCTCAGATAATGATCCTTGTTTTCAGGCTCTTTTCTAATAGAACGCTGCAGATCGGCTTCCAGTGATTGTCCAGGTCCATCTGGCGCGTTTCCTTTTTGTGCCTTGTGTCTTTCCTCGCGTGTGGCCCGCCCTTCATCATAGGCAGACTGGCGTTTGACGTTACTTGATTTATCAGCGCCTTCATATCCTCCCCGCACACGAGTCTCTGTCGCCATCAATGCAGTAACTTTGGAGCGTGCCTCACCATCCATTGGATCCAATTTGAATGCCATTTCCCAACATTCCCTGGCTTGTTTGAACTCCCCTTTTTCTTCCAACAATGTTCCAAGCTGTGTGTAATAAGATTTGTTTGTCTTATCATTTTCAATTGCCATTTTATACCCAAATACGGCAGCATCCAGATAACCTAGATTTTGACAGGCCTCCGCCATATCAGCGTTTAAACCGGAGTCCCAGGGGTTGATAGACAAACTTTCTTCCGCGGTCTGGTCAACTGCAGCCCAGTCTTTTTTACGCCGGGAATTTTTGATTTTTGTTTTTGAGCCGGCCAGTTTGAGAACACCCATTTTGGACCCGGAACTATTATCACCATACTTTTTTCGTTCGGCACCTCGTTTCGTCTGTCGATACAGAAGGGCTTCCGGATCC
>NZ_CALEMX010000502.1 GCF_937910335.1 uncultured Gimesia sp.
GATTCGAGCCTGGATCGATTCCTGGCTCAACCCAAATGGGAAATATCGGGTAACACAATCTTTCTCAGTTGTTTTTGATGCATGATCTATTCCTAAGCTACCGGATCAGTTGTTGAATGATGTAAATCCTTTCCATAATCTTAGCTGAGTGAACAGTGATTGAAAACCATCCCGCACTAATCAAGGCCAGGAAAAGATGCCCTCTCATTTTGCATCCCCTCCCATTGGCGTTAGCATATTTTGTTGACAGACAATATAGTTGTATTGATTGTTACTACGATTCAGGAACAGAAGGCCCCCCCATGATCATTGATGTCCACAGTCATACCTGGAAATTTCCCGATCACTTTAATGATGACTTTCGCCTACAGGCAGCACGACGGGCCAAAGCAGGAGTCGAACTCGATCTGACTGTCGAATACGAAAGCTATCGATCAACAGCCCCCGAAGCAACACGCACTATTGTGTTCGGCGGCAAAGCTCGATTAAGCGGACTCTGGGTCGACGATCACTACGTCGCCGACTATGTCGCGCAGCACCCTGACACTCTCATCGGTTATATGTCACTGGATCCGACACAGCCCGGATGGCAAGATGAGATGCGCGAAGGATACGAAGTACTCGGCCTGCGCGGCATCAAGCTACTCTCCATGTATGCCGGCTTTCGACCCGACGATAAAAGTCTGGACCCACTCTGGGAATTTGCCACCCAACACAAATTACCCGTGCTGTTGCACACAGGGACTACTTTTGTGGCGCAGGCGCCACTCGATTGCACCTTGCCAATACATATTGACCGCGTCGCCATTCGATTTCCCGAGGTCCGAATTGTGATGGCACATCTCTCCCACCCCTACGAGGGAGAATCGGTCGTTGTCATTCGCAAACACCCCCACGTCTACGCCGACATCAGTGCCCTGCATTACCGTCCTTTTCAACTGTATCATAGTTTGATGCTGGTTCAGGAATACGGCGTCTGGGATAAACTCCTGTTTGGATCAGACTATCCCTTTACCACAGTCAACGCCTCCATTGATGGCTTGAGAAATCTCAATTCGATGTTAGAAGGCACCGCCTTGCCACGCCTCGATACCGAACAGATCGAAGCTTTGATTTATCGCAACGCACTCCCTTTACTGGGCCTGGAAGATTAAACGTTAATAACCAGCTCACATTCAGACTGAAAGCACTTTGATGTCATTTCAAATCACGCGTGTCACGGCACGGATCGTCGATTATACTCTGCACCAAAACCGCATTATCATCACCAGCATCGGCAAGCATGATGCATCGCGTTATTTAAATGTCACTCTAACTGACGAACAGGGAACACAAGGCTATGGAGAAGCAGCCACTGTGATTATCTGGAGTGGCGAAGCAGCCGAAACCGGATTATGGATCGTCGAAAACATTGTCGCACCTCTATTAGAGGGAAGTCACTTCGATCATCCCAGCGATATCCTGCCGCTCCTGGAAAAAGCCTTTCAAGGAAATCCGTTTTTAAAAGCCAGTATCGATATGGCCGCCTGGGACTTATGGGCCAGACGACAGGGAAAGTCGGTTGGAACGTTAATCGGTGATCGTGAACCCGTTGAATCTGTTCCCACAAGGTTCAGCATTGGCGCTTATTCCGTCGAAGACACCCTGCGTCTAGCCGTTGAATCCTGGGAAGCGGGCATTCGAACACTGAAGATCAAAACCGGTGTCCCCGGATTGGATGATGTTGCCCGCTTGAAAGCAGTTCGAGAACGTTTAGGAGACGAACCCGTACTGACAATTGATGCCAACGGTGCCTACCACACAGAAGATCAGGCGGTTGCCGCCATTGAGGCGTTACTTCCTTTCAATTTAACGCTCGTCGAACAGCCAACACCCCGTGATCGAATTGGCATGATGGCGCGCGTCAAACAACGCGTTGATGTTCCCATTTTAGCCGATGAAAGTATCTTCACGCCGGGACATCTGGAGGAAGCACTTGATTGTGATGCCCTCGATTTACTTTCTCTCTACCCGGGAAAAAATGGTGGCTTTACCAATTCTCTTAAGATGGCAAAAATGGCACAACAAGCTGGAAAGCATTGTGTAATCGGCTCAAACATGGAAACCGACCTGGGTCAAGCAGCCATGGTCTGCCTCGCAGCAAGCTTGACGGCGTTTCCCGTCGAACAATATGCCTCAGACTTAATGACGAGTATGATTTATACCGCCTCTTCAACCACGCCTCCCATCGAACTGAAAAACGGCCGACTGGTTACTCCACAGGGAGACGGGTTTGGAGTAGTCCCTCTTCAAAAGTGAATACTGACATCAAACGTAACTCAACTTAGAAACTATGAGGAAACAGATGCGCGTCGTTCAATTTTATATACCCGATCAAGGCCGTCGTGTAGGCATCGTTCAGAAGGAAACCGTCGTTGACCTGACCGCCGCCCATTCGGAACTGACACGTATCTATGACGTGTTTCAAGCAGCTCAGAAAAATCAAATTTCGCTGGATCAGCAGTTGACCGAATTGAGTACAACATCAGGTACGACTCAGATCTCCTATGAGGATCTACTTCAGACAGCTCCGGGAGGCAGTCAACCCTGGTTGTTGCCTCCCGTTGATCATCCCGATCCGCATTGTCTATTTGTGACAGGTACCGGGCTCACGCATACAGGCAGTATGCAGTCACGCGACCAGATGCACTCTCAGGAAACGGAACACACAGAAACACACCAGACCGATTCCGCAAAAATGTTTGCCATGGGTGTCGCAGGCGGCAAGCCAACTCCAGGAGAACGAGGTGTCTCGCCCGAATGGTTTTACAAAGGGAACGGCACAATACTGCGCGGACATCGAGAACCATTGGACGTACCCGATTTTGCCCTCGATGGTGGCGAAGAACCCGAGTTGGTAGGTTGTTATGTCATCGACGATCAAGGCACTCCCAGAAGGCTCGGGTTTGTTTTGGGCAATGAATGGTCAGACCATGAAACAGAGAACATCAACTATCTGTATCTGGCCCCCTCCAAATTGCGGACGTGTTCCATCGGACCAGAACTGAATACAGATTTCGATTTCTCTGATTTGACGATTCGCTGCTCTGTACAACGTGAAGGACAAACGATCTATGAAAGTGGTGACCTGAAAACCGGGGAACAGTTCATGTGCCATTCATTGGGCAACTGTGAAGACCATCATTTCAAGTATCCACAACACAGACAATCAGGAGACGTACATCTGCATTTTCTGGGAACGAGCAAACTGAGCCACGGCACACGCGACTGGAAGTATCAAACGGGTGACGAAATCAAAATCGAAGCCCCCGACTTCAGCAGCCCTTTATTCAATACCGTCATGAAAAATGAAAACTCGCCACAGAAACCAATTAAAGTTCGCCCTGCTTGACGAGTCATTTTCCTTTGAAGAAGCTCGTTTTGGTTGAGAGAGCCAACATTATGTTCTACAGGGACATCATGAGAATTATCCACAAACGAGTCAGAACTTGTTAGTGTCCATTGACAATGCATCCACATATGTATACAAATTTATTTGAGTGTTTTTTACTTAATAATAAGCCAATGCTGCTCAAAAGTTAGTACATGCACTGAAACATTTTCTCTAATCTAAGTTGCCACTCATGGTGCTATGTGAAACAATTATCATACTACATTTCAAAAAGTGTTGAGTGGGCGACTGTTTTTGTTCTTGGATGGGTTGGCTATGCACTTGATTTTGATTTGGAAAGATTAAAGAAGGATGAATTTCTTCATTGGCTTGTAGATACAACTAGGGCAGAAGCTCCAAAAATTGTAATCTGTTCGGTAATGATAATTGGTATTTCAAAGATTATTAGCTGGGCTTTAATCAGAAAATCTATTGAACAAGTACTGATTGATCGGAATATCTCCGATGCGCTTGATAAATTTCGAGACGTATGTTTTCCAAATCTAGAGAAAAGTGTACCAGTTGATCACAATCGAGTAACTCTTTTTAAACATGTTGAATGGAAATCTTGGATTCACCCCTTCAAAGGAATTTTTAATCCTTGGGGATATTGGCGTTGGCCATGGTCTGGCTGGCTATGTGTAAAGTATCGTTCTGGGCACGTGACACAAGGAGGAACAACAATTTTTTTAGCACCCGATGATGCTCAAAATTCAGAAGGTGTTGCCGGCGAAACATGGAGGCGAGGAGAAGCATATCGAGTTGGAGGTCAATTAAATAAACTTCCGGATTTAAATAAGGATAGTTATAAAAGTAATATTTACGTTTGCTGGATCTATTTTCTCAAAAAACTATGTATCTCATCTGATAAGATGGATTCGTATGAAATACTACGATCGAAAGTCTATCAATATGCCGAAAATACTAATACATCACCAAAACTAGTTTGGCAGCGAATGAAAAAAAGAAAAACATGTCCTACCTCGATTCTTGGTGTTGTGATTGAAAATCGTAAAAAAGAAAGATGGGGGGTGCTGATAATGGATAGTTCCAATGAGCATTCATGCATTGATACTTCTGATAAAAAATTCCGAGAAGGATTATCAGCATTAATACGTGAATTAAGACGCTATGATATTTTTGAAAGGTGAGGTGTCAATTATGTCTAATTGGATACAGTTGGATGCTCAGCGATTAGATCAAACTACACATGAAAATCAAAATGGTGTTGACATTTATTTTGGGCTCTCGCCTTTTGATATTCCAGAGGCTATTCGTAGTCATGTTGACAAATCAAACGACAGACTGAAGATTGAATTTAAATACCTTGACGATCCTGAAGAAGAAAAAATGGAGTGGTCAGACAAGGACAGCTCTCTTTCAGTTGGAAAAAATAGTGGTTGTGTTTATAGCATCTCAGTCAACATGAAGCCGCTAGAAGAAATCTCTGGCAAGAGTTCTTTACTAAAAGAGTTCGAGGATGCCGTCAAGGGATTCATTGCTGAAAAGCACTTAACCACTGTAGAAGAAAGTCATTACGACGTTGCACGAAAGGCTCTTGCCGAAAAGGCAGAAGAATTACTTGTAATCCCATAATTCGACCTCAATATTACTTGTTCGAGTTTTTTCAAATCAATCGCATTATTTTGAAAAACTAATTTAAGCTAGAAGAGGCTAGTCTTTCGCCCTATTTTAGTTCCCTCTTCTTACTTAGCGTAACGATTCCAACAACACTAGATTGAGGCTTTCTTCTGAATCTATTGAATGAGTAACTAAGACTGTACAACAGGTCTAAAACAGCACAACAGGTCTAAAACAGCTCGAATAGAAGCCTTTCATAAATTAAGACTTGGCAACGATGATGTGTATGAGTATACTCCACACAGACTTATTCGCTTTTATGAAGTGAAAAAGTCGATACAGTCGGAATAAGCGAGTAGCGTTTTTCATGGAAGTGAAGTGCGTTTTCCGACCTGACAGGGTGTTTTTGCGGAGCTAGGTCCTCCTGCAGCCCTGATACCTGTGCTGGCTTTTTGCCGTACACTTTGCTGCCCACCCTTCGGTTGTGTTAACCGTTGTTGAAAGCAGCCAGCGTCATGATGGACGCATCGAATTCTGTGATTTTCTTGTTTATCCAGAGTTCCCACAGAAGCAACATTTGCTTGTGGTAAAGCCGGTCTAACCTGCTGTACCTGAGTAAATATCTGAGGATCTGGCGAAGGATTTTGCCTGTTCCCGCACATGACCTTTACTAAGTGTGCTGTTGCTACAAAGCGGAACTGGATACGACCTCGTGGTTCACCACCCGCAACCCGAAATAAATGACTTAAGAAAATCAGTTTCCATTTTTGGAAATCCCAACTCTCCGATTTGATTCAGAGAGAATGTCTGCTTTGATGAAAGCCGACCTCTTGGAATTCAGACTTTGGAAACGCACTAATCCCAATAAGGAAAACCATTGAAAACTTTTAAAGAACTTGACTTAATTGATCCCGTGCAGCGAGCACTGGTTGAAGAAAACTACGAAACCCCGACCCCCATTCAGGCGCAGACCATTCCAGCGACACTCCTGGGACATGACATCCTGGGCTGTGCTCAGACCGGAACTGGAAAAACCGCTGCCTTTGCTTTGCCAATTCTGAATCAGCTGGGACAACACAACCGCAAGGCAGCTCCAGGCCGCCCTTTCGCACTCGTGCTGGCGCCAACTCGGGAACTGGCCATTCAAATTGGTGACAGCTTTGCGGCATACAGCCGACATTTACGACTGCGTCATGTCCTCGTCTATGGCGGAGTGAGCCAGGGGAATCAGGTACGGGCCCTCAATCGAGGAGCACACATTATTGTAGCCACACCAGGCCGATTACTCGACCTGATGAATCAGGGACACATCAAGCTGGATCAACTTGAAGTGTTTGTTCTAGACGAAGCCGACCGCATGCTAGATATGGGCTTCATGCCGGATCTCAAAAGAATTATCAGCAAGCTCCCAGCCGAGCGACAGTCACTGTTCTTTTCAGCGACCATGGCGCCAAAGATCTCGGAACTCGCACAAACGCTGCTGAAAAATCCGGTCAGCGTCAATGTAACACCAGAATCAAAAAGCGTCAAAAAAATCAAACAGGAATTGATGTACGTTGAACGTAATGGAAAATTGGCGCTACTGAAGAAGATTCTCTCGACGCCCGATGTGGACCGCGCCCTGGTTTTCATGAGAACCAAACGAACGGCAAACATGCTTTCACAACAACTCGTGCGATTCGGGATCAAAGCGACAGCAATCCACGGTAATAAATCGCAGGGTGCCCGACAACGGGCTCTGGAAGCGTTTCGAAGCAAGCAGGTTCAGGTCCTGGTGGCAACAGATGTCGCCGCACGCGGAATTGACATTGATGGTATCACACACGTTATTAATTTCGATCTTCCATTAGAACCAGAAGCCTATGTGCATCGCATCGGCAGAACCGGTCGTGCTGGAGCAGAAGGAATTGCGATTTCGTTTTGCAGCGACAGCGAACGGGGCGAATTAAGGGCGATTGAAAAACAAATCGGCCAGAAGGTACCCCGTTCCAAAGATCAGCCGAAGTTGGAACCGAAAGATCGCAGACCTGCCCCTGAGTCACGCACTCATAAAGAAAAAGAGACGACAGGACGACGATCTGGTTCAAAAGTCTTCACTCAACGCACTACACGCCGATCAAAGAGAACCGTTGCCGGGGAAGACAAACCAAAGCAGCAGGGACAAAAAAACACAAAATGGCGACGTCTCAAAAAACCCGCAAAACAAACCAGCTGAGAAGCAGAACACCAGTTAACCAAACTAATAAAGTTATTGAAGCCTTCTATATTTAAGGAGAGTCGCTATCGCAAGAAATCAGAACACTTTTGCCAAACGTCAACGCGAAGCGGAGAAAAAAGCAAAAGCACAAGCCAAGCTCAATCGGCGTAAACAACAGAAGGAAGAGGGCGACGAAAACAACCCACTCGATTTAGATAGCATGGATCCACGGACATTTGATCCCCCGACTGAATGATCTCTTCTCGCTCCTCATAAACCGCACCGCTGCAGCAAAGCAGTTTCTAATTTAAAACACCAAGAGCCAATTCAGCTCTCGGTGTTTTTCTTGCGCCGTGTCATTCTTACACCTTACATCTTTCAATCAAAATCACGAAAAACCATTTCGTTTTTTGAATTCAACGACTTGCTTCTGTTGTCCGCAGACAGCAATCAACGGGGCAAACATCATGACTGGCGCCCATGTCTCCCAATGCAGGTCTCTCCTTGTCACCACCGATACGCTCTTCGATCAATTCACGTATCATGCGGATAAAGCGAGGATGCACGCCCACTGTTTTCGCACGAACCACATTAATTCCCAATTCCCGACCGACGTCTTTGGCTTCTGTATCCAAATCGAACAGAACCTCCATATGGTCCGAAACAAAACCAATAGGTACAATCACTAAATCCTGAATGTCACCCTGTGACCCCAATGCCTTAATGTAGTCGCAGATATCAGGCTCTAACCAGGGTTGATGTGGCGGCCCGCTACGACTTTGATAGACCAAATGCCAGGGGTGCCCTGCCAGTTGGTCGCTGACAAGTCGGGAAGACTCTTGCAACTGTGCCTCATATCGACAACCAGACGCCATCGTAAGTGGAATACTATGTGCCGAATACAAGATTACGGCTTTGTCGCGTCTCTCCTCGGGAATCTGATCCAATGCTTCTTGCGTACGCAATACCGTCGCTTCGATGAAACCGGGATGGTTGAAAAACACTCTCAGTTTCTCGACTTCAGGAGCCCCGGCTCCCACTTGTTCTTGAGCACGCTGGATATCTTCCCTGTATTGCCGACACCCCGAGTAGGAACTGAATGTGGAAGTAAAAAACGCCAGTGCGCGTTTAACTCCCGCCTGTTTCATCTGCAAAAGCGTATCAGGAAGTAAGGGAGCCCAGTTTCGGTTACCCCAGAAAATGGGCAAGTCAGGTCCGTGTTCAACCAGTTCCTGTTCCAATGCGTTAATCAGAGCACGATTCTGCTCATTAATGGGACTGACGCCTCCAAACTGCTGATAATGTTTGGCGACTTCCAGCATACGCTCCCGAGGTACGTTTTTTCCGCGCAGTACATTTTCCAGAAAGGGGAGCACATCATCGGGACCTTCAGGACCTCCGAAGGAAACGACTAAAATGGCATCATAGGAATCGTTCATCAAAGATTTTCTTTCCTCTACTTGTTTCGCTCAATTCCGACTTGGGCTCAGAGACGGAATTCAAACATCCAAAAACGGGCAATGAGTGACTTAAACATTCATTTGTAGTCAGCTTCTCGGAAATTGCTACTCAAATCCTTAAATTATTGATCAAAACTGTCTCCGAAAGCATTTCATACTCAGGAAAGCTATCAGAATGTTCAACTTATCCTCTCAATCAGCAACAGGCGATGTGTGGTTGTCTTTGGATATCTATATACTAAATTCTGAGATCCCCATCGTCTATAATTTTTGACTGTCAAAATCACAACGCTCTCTGTCACGCTCGCCATCCATCATTACCTGATCCTGAAATCCAGGACTTTACGCTTCATGTTTAACGGTAAATGGAGTTAAGATCCCGC
>NZ_CALEMX010000503.1 GCF_937910335.1 uncultured Gimesia sp.
TAATTGATGGCAATCGCATTTTCTCGGAAGACGAAATCCGCGATGAGATTAAATTAGTTGCCGGTGAATTTTTCAACAGCCGTACCCTCTCGAAAGATGTTGAAGAACTGAATCTCAAATATGGAGAGCGCGGCCATTTATTTGCCAGAGTGAATCCGGTCCCCCGTTTTTTAGAGACCCCAGGTGAAGTCGATCTGGTCTACCAAATTAACGAAGACAAACCGTATCGAATTCGGCGGATTACACCACACATCGCTGGTGACAATCCCCGTACCAAGAGTTCCGTTTTGACAAATCCCCTACTGGTCGCTCCCGGCGATCTGGCAAATCAACGTTTAATTTCCAAGAGTAAACGTCGCATTGAAGGGGGATCGGTCTTCGAGCGGGGAGGCCAAAACGCACCCCGCATCAACGTGACCAAAGTAGATCCTAAGCGGGAACTAGCTGAAGCTCGTAAAAATGATATCCTGCGTGGCCAGAATCGCGACCAGAATCGCGCTCAAGGTGGCGAACTCAATAGACCAAAACGCGCACAAGAAGTGTTCAAAGGACCGAAACCTGATCAGAAACTGTTCAAGGAACAGAATCAGGAACAGGAAACAAGCATCTTTCGCGGCCAGAACTTCGAAAATGGAATTCCCGAACCCCTGAATCCACTTTATGGAAACAGTCCTTTGGGCGATCCTTTAGGAACAGATTTCCCCCAACAGCAACCAGGTTGGGTGGATCTGGATGTCTATGCATCCGAAAGTCGTACTGGTCGTCTAATGTTCGGCGTCGGTGTAAACAGTGATGCGGGTGTTGTAGGATCAGTTGTTCTGCAGGAAGAAAACTTTGACATCCTCAGACCGCCTCGCAGTTTTGAAGATATCATGGACGGTACTGCATGGCGCGGTGGCGGACAACGCTTTCGGGCGGAAGCCGTTCCCGGAGATCAAGTCAGCCGCTACCTGGTGAACTGGACGGATCCGTATTTCCTGGATACCAACTTCAGTCTGGGTGTCAGCGGATTTTACTTCACTCGATTCTATGAAGACTGGGATGAAGAACGCGTCGGTACACGTTTGACTTTGGGTCGGCAGTTGACCCAGGAATGGTCAATCAATGGACAGTTCCGCTTGGAAAATGTCGACCTGCGGAATCCACGGGTACCAACTCCTCCGATTGTTCAGCAGTCAGTAGGAAACAATTTACTGAGTACCTTCCGACTGGCAGCCACCCACGACACACGTGACGCGGCATTTTTACCAGCCGAGGGGCATCTCCTCGAATTTGCAGCAGAGCAGGCCGTCGGAGACTTTGATTACAGTCGCCTGGAAACAAATGCCAGCCAATACTTTACTATCTATAAACGACCCGATGGTGGTGGACGTCACATTCTTTCTTTGAGTGCTTCACTAGGTTGGACCGATTCTGATACTCCGGTATTTGAACGATATTTTGCCGGTGGTTTCCAGACATTCCGTGGATTTGAATTCCGTGGAGTAACTCCCCGAGAGAATGGAACTGCTGTCGGGGGTCGCTGGCAATTCCTGGGTAGTGCCCAATACATGGTGCCCATTACTGCCGATGAGATGATCCAAATGGTCTTCTTCAGTGATTTCGGTACCGTCGAAGAAAACGTTTCTCTTGATCAGTTCCGTGTTGCCGTCGGTGCCGGACTTCGTTTAACCGTGCCTGCGATGGGACCGGTTCCTGTTGCTCTGGATTTCTCTGTGCCATTGGCAAAAGAGTCCTTCGACCAGACACAGGTCTTCAGCTTCTACGTCGGCTTTACGAGATAGTAGCTTGTTAAATGGGAATGACTCTGTGTGTCCCTCAGGATAACTGACCACAGCTGGCATTTTCAGAGCACTCACTGGTTTCACCCGAGTCTGTTCTAGATTATGATGGTAGCTGTAATGCAGCCCTTGTGAACGTTTATTTGTGAATATTTACAAGATAACCGTAGCCTCTTACAGTCAGAATAGAATCAGTCGAATCGAATTGGCCCAGAGATATTGGCCCAGAGATATTGGGACACGTGGTCGTCAATCCAGATGCGTGCCGAATGTGAGTTTGTTCCTTCAGAGAGCAGTTACTATGATTTTGGAAGGTATGGTTACCACGAAAAACCGACAGGGAGAATTAAATATTGCTCCTATGGGGCCAGTGGTCAATTCAGACATGTCTCAGCTGGTACTGCGCCCCTTTCAGACATCTCGCACGTTCGGCAATTTGAAAGAAACTCGTTGCGGAGTCTTTCATGTCGTGGACGATGTTTTACTTTTGGCAAAAGCGGCCATTGGCTTACTGGAAGATCTTCCAGAAACATTTCCCGCGGAACACATTTCAGGCGCTGTTTTACAGTCTGCCTGTCGCTGGTATGAATTTCAGGTGGAGAGTATTGATGAAACAAATGAACGAACTGTCATGCAGGCGAAGGTGATTCACCAAGGCCGCATTCGTGATTATTTTGGACTCAATCGTGCCAAACATGCTGTGCTGGAAGCAGCCATCATGGCAACACGCACGCATCTCATTGAGCAGAGTGAGTTAGAGAATCAGTACCGTGCCTTAGCCGAAATTGTGAAAAAAACTGCAGGTCCGGAAGAACAGGCGGCATTCAACTTACTGGAAGAATATATTTCCAAAGCGTATGCTAAAGCATAATTCTTAAAACATCGTGCCTTTAAAATACAATCCGTCTCAGAAGCAAATATTTGTCATGTCACGCAAAGTGATGATCACTACTGGAAGCCGGTTGCATTGGGGACTGCTATCCCTTGCGCCCGCATCAGGACGCGAATTTGGTGGTATCGGCCTCATGGTGGAAGATCCCTCATTGACTCTCTCCGCTAAGATTTCACCGCAGGGACACGACACCATTCTTTGTAATGAGGAATGCCGTCCCAAAATTGCAGCCGCAATCGATGCCACCCGTCGTCATCTGGCAGCTTCTTTGCGAGAGCAATTTTTTTCTCTGGAGTTAAATTCTGAGATTCCTTTACATTCTGGTTTTGGTTCAGGAACGCAATTGAGTCTGGCGGTCGCGCGTGCGCTTACACTGTTATTGGAAGAGCAAATCCTGTCTTCTATGGAATTAGCGCGGCGCGTGCAGCGCGGTGCGCGATCGGCGCTGGGGATACATGGTTTCGATTCAGGCGGATTTCTGGTAGAGGGGGGTAAATGTAAACCGGATGAAATCAGCCCGCTGGTTCTACGTACGGATTTCCCTGAAGACTGGAAAATTCTATTGATTACACCCATTGATCAGCCAGGAATATCCGGAAATGTTGAGGCGCATGCGATTCAGCAGTTAGGTCCGATGCCCCTCGAAGTTACTGAGAGACTCTGCCGACTAGTGCTGATGCAACTCATCCCGGCCTTGAAAACGCGTGATTTTGAAGCCTTCAGTTCTGGTTTGACAGCGTTTGGGCATACGGTGGGTGGATTCTTCACACCCGCTCAAGGGGGGATTTTTGCCAATCCCCGGATGGTAGAGCTGGAAAACCTGCTGAATTCAAAAGGAATCCAGGGAATAGCTCAAACCTCCTGGGGGCCAACTTTGTCCATAGTCTGCGCGAGTTCTGACGATGCTGAAAATGTTTCAAGTATAATAACACAAAATGGTTACGGAGAATTTTGCAGCTTAAGAACGGTCAGTCCTTTAAATCAGGGGGCCCAGATTCAGATCAAGGATTCGGCATGAACTTTTGATTTGCAGCCTAAGTTTCAGAAACAAGCTGAATTATAATACAGGAAAACTTCGACTATAGACCAAGGCTGGTATAATACCAACGCCCCGATAAAGACAAAATATTCTGAATAAGCAGCGAGTAAGATTCTTTATGAGTTCCCAAAAAAAACATTCTGAAGTATCGCGGCGGGATTTTCTCCGTGTTGGTAGTTTGAGCTTTGCCGGATTATCAATGGCCGAGAGGGCCGCTTTAGCAGCTGCAGAGAGAGATCGTTCGCAGAAGAACTGTATTCTAATTATGATGACCGGAGGTGCCAGCCAGCTGGAAACCTTTGATCCGAAACCTGAAGCGCCATCCGAAATTCGCGGTCCGCTGAAAGCAATTTCGACAGCAGTTCCTGGTATTTTTCTGAGTGAAGCCTTTCCTCAATTAGCGCAACGGGCAGGGCAGTTTTCATTGGTTCGCTCAATGTATCATGATGCCGCTCCGATTCACGAAACCGGTTACCAACTGATTCACACGGGGCGCTTATCAAAGGGCAGCACGAATTATCCCTGTTTTGGATCTGTTGTTTCGCGGCAATGGGGGCCACGAGGTGATGCGCCACCTTTTGTTGTATTGCCACGTCTAGTCGGTTCTCTAGGAGTCAATACCTATCGGGGACAGCAGTCAACATTTCTGGGAGAAGCGTTTGAACCGGCGACGACCGTCGGGGATACATCAACCAATGGTGATTATGAAATTGAAATCGCAGGAGAGTCCAGAGCGATTCAGCAACAATACGGCAAACATCGATTTGGCAGGTTAATGCTGCAGGCCAGGCAACTAGTTGAGCGGGGAACGCGATGCGTGGTCGTGAATTTATTCGATGACCTGCATCAGCAATTGACCTGGGACTGTCACGGCACGGGAACAGGGACCTCCGGAAAAGTATATGAGTATCGGGATTTGCTGGGACCTGCCTTTGATAAAGCGCTCTCCACGTTGCTTGATGATCTCTCCTCAAAAGGACTGCTGAACGATACCCTGGTGGTTGCCACGGGAGAATTCGGTCGTACTCCGCAAATCAATGCGTTTGGAGGCCGCGACCATTGGCCACATGTCTGGTCAGCCCTGGTCGCTGGCGGCAATACTCCCGGTGGTCAGGTAGTGGGTGCCAGCGATGCCCGCTCCAGCGCTCCCGTGGATCGCCCGGTGCATGCATCCGAATTGACGGCTACGATTTATCATCACCTGGGATTAAATTCCAATAGCTGTCTGGCCAGCAAGGATGATCAGGAATTGAGCCTGGTAGAAGCATCACCCATTCACGAACTGGTTAACGCATAACCGGATCTCTGAAAATGAGTGAAGAACCGCTCATGCAACATCGGTATTTGGCGGACTGTTTTCTTCAGCCAGAATTGCCTGGACTTCAGGTAGATCCAGCGTAAAGCAGTTACTGATTTCCTGAGCAGAAAACCCCGCCTGACTGAGATAGACTACCATTGAGCGTTGTTCTGCAGTAACTGTGAACGAACGCGAATCTTCGTACATCAATATATCAGGGCTCGATTTGCGTGCGGAATCTTCGGGATTCTGCTGAGTCAGAGCAAGTTGCTGTCTCAAGCGGTTGATTTCTCGATCTGCTTCCTGAAGCAATTCATCCAGGACACGCAGGCGGTTATCCGTCCGGGCTTCCACTTCTCTCCCATATTCATAGAGTTTGATTTCAAGTTGATTGAGCCGATTGAACTGGCTTTGCTCAATTTGAGTCAACTCGTGTTGTGCTTCGTGTAATGGATTTCGATCACGCACGCGACGCTGATTGCGAAACGTTTTCCTTAAAGCCCACGCCACAACAAGTATCATGCCACCTGTCAGGATCAGATTGAAATCACTCGTGTCAAACATGGTTGGCAAGTCATCCTTTACTTACTAACAAATTCTATATCAGCCAGTTCACTCGTACGCTCGGGCAATCTTCCTGATTACCGTCGCAGTCATAGTCAATGATCATGATCATGATCATGGTCGTGGTCGTGGTCGTGGTCGTGGTCGTGGTCGTGGTCGTGGTCGTGGTCGTGGTCGT
>NZ_CALEMX010000504.1 GCF_937910335.1 uncultured Gimesia sp.
CCGCTTATAATAAGATGAACTTTTCAATTGGTTCTTCTACCATCGGATTTGCTTCTCAAGGTAGTTCAGGATATGGATACGGAACTGGAACAGGTACGAACGAAATTCTCAAAACGTTACGTGTTCCCGTTTATAATTGCCCCTCGTCTGTACAATCCAATGCAGCAAACGGCACTACAAATGTTGTGAATAATTCACAGTTGGGACAGACAATGGATTACGTGGGGATTGCCGGATCCACACCCGACCCCGCAGGAAATACAAGTCATTGCTCAGCTGTATCAGCTGGATATGGTTTGGGGACTTTTTGTAACAATGGATTACTGGCACCTAATGATTCGTTTCGGATGCGTGATGTTACTGATGGTACATCTAATACGGTCATTGTGGCTGAGCAATCTGGTCAGGTGAATAATCAGGATTCTCGTTCCAACTATTATGGTGGTTGGAGCGGAATTACGAGTTCCAGGAAAGCTCCCGCTATAACTGCAACAGTCTGGGGGTCAGGTACAACCACGGTCATGTATTCTCCAAACAGCTTTTGGAATACCAGCGCAGGTGATGAAGCATACAGAACTTATGGTGCAAATACGGTTCTGGGTTCTTTCCATACTGGTGGAACTCACGTATTGTTGACAGATGGGGCTGTCCGTTTTATCTCAGACAATCTCGATTTCTCAACGTTGGCAAATCTCTGTTCCAAGGCAGACGGCCAAGTTCTAGGCGAATTTTAATGAGGCGGATTGTTTGAATACTGTATATTTCATCGTATGAATTCAGGTAAAGGCTCCAGTCTTATGACAACTGGGGTCTTTACTTTTTCATTACATCAATTTCTAGATGATTAAGCGAAAGTAAGTGATGACTAATTTAAATAATTTTCAACGATTCCATTTATCAACAGTCTGGTTGATGTTCTTATGCTTGATCATGGTTGGCTGTGGTGGAGTAGAAAATGTCAAACAGCGTGGCAGCGTTACGCTGACGATTACGCACAACGGCGCTCCTGTCACAGAGGGAGAAGTTCGTATGATGATCACGGGTAAAGGGGAAGCCGCCATTGGGAACTTAAACGAGTCAGGGCAGGTAGAACTGACAGACGTTGTTTTGGGTAAGTACGTTGTTACGGTTGCGCCTCCTGAATTAGCGACTCCCGATAATCCGGCTCCGAAGAAAGATTATCCGAACCTTCCCAGTCAGTATCGGGATCTCAGTAAAAGCCCACTCAAAGCAGAAGTCAAAGCGGGCAGCAATGAATTTACATTTGACTTAAAAGATTAAGTAAATGTAAAAGAGATTTAATGGTGAAAACCAGACCCTTCTACTTGCGGGCGATGGTTGGGACGTGCGTTAAAATAGTCAATGGCATGTTGCATGTCGAGCAGCAGCATGTCGGCCATATCGCGCGTGAAGCCTTCTTTGCAGACACATCTTAGGACGGCCAGGTCTTCTCTGTTTTTCGGGAATGTATAAGCGGGAACCAGCCAACCCCGCTCGCGCAGTTTGTTCGAGATATCGAATACGCTGAAGTTGGCTTTGTCATTTGTGGTAAAAGCGAATACGGGAATGTCGCTGCCATCTGAGATCAATTGGAACGGTCCCAGCTCTGCGATTTCCGAAGAGAGATGCATGGCGACATCCTGTGAGTCCTGGTGAATGTCGCGATAGCCTTCGTGCCCGAGTCTCAAAAAGTTGTAGTATTGCGCTACAACCTGATTTCCAGGGCGTGAAAAATTCAAAGCAAAATTGGGTAGATCCCCTCCCAGATAGTTACAATGGAAGATCAGTTCCTCGGGGAGTTCAGCTTTATCACGCCAGAGGATCCAGCCAACGCCGGGGTAGACCAGTCCAAATTTATGTCCGGAGGTGTTGATCGATTTTACGAGAGGTAGTCGGAAGTCCCATTCCAGTTCCGGCTGTAAAAATGGAGCGACAAAACCGCCGCTGGCAGCGTCGACATGAATGGGTATCTCCCATTCCGTTTTGTCATTAAGGTTTACCAGGGCGTCGTTGACTTCTTTGACATTTTCATAGCGGCCATCAAACGTACTGCCCATGATGACGACGACTCCAATGGTATTTTCATCGACCAGCTTCAATGCTTCCTCGGCATTCAGGCAGTAACGATCGCCTTCCATCGGCACAAACCGTGGTTCAATTTCCCAGTAACGACAAAATTTTTCCCAGCAAACCTGCACATTGATGCCCATGACCATGTTCGGTTTATCAGCAGGTTTCCCCTGTGCTTCCCGGCGTTTTCGCCAGTTCCATTTTAAAGCCATACATCCCAGCATGGCTGCTTCACTTGACCCAATCGTAGAACAGCCGACAGCCGATTCCCCTTTGGGTGCATTCCAGAGATCCGCCAACATGTTGGTACAGCGTAATTCAATTTCTGCTGTTTGCGGATATTCATCTTTGTCTATCATGTTCTTGTCGAATGTTTCCGACATGAGTTGACGCGCTTCGTCTTCCATCCATGTAGTGACGAATGTCGCCAGATTAAGTCGCGAGTTTCCATCCAGCATCAATTCATCATGTACGATGTTGTAAGCGACTTTGGGAGGCAGGCCTTGTGAGGGCATTTGGTATTTCGGAATGGGTTCCCGTATCGATCGTCCACCGTAGGCGGGAGTGATCATGGAATTTGACTCGGAAGAATTAGGGTTTTTTTTGTCGTGCAGCATGGCCGACTTTCTGGTGAATGATCAGAACAAAAATAGAAGGGTTACACAAGCATAATAATCTATCGTGGAGGGATTTGAAAGTAGACGGCGCAAAGGACGGGTTCTTCCAAACCGTTATGTCGTGCAGCCTGCCGCGCATTGTCCAATGATGTCGAGCTTGTCATTATTCAAATAGCAATATCGATTCACCCATACGCCATCGGGGCTGATATCGGTTGCTACTTGCATTCTGGTTCGAAAATCTTCCGTCGGACCGTATCCATGTGCGAGTGCATAGATGGGCATCGGCCTGGCCAGTTTTCTAGCGGCGGTGATTTTTCGTTTCTGTGCGTCCGGGCCAGTTAAGTGAGCTTCGTCCGGGCCGGGGTAGTAGATTTCACTCAACTGTGCGGGCGGTTCTGAATCAGCAATATCGAGAAACTTAAACAGTGCGCGAACCAATAAAGATTCCGAAAGACCAGGATTTGCAGACAAGATCTGATCACCATAAGACCGTAATATCATCGACCAGTGCATGCCATACAGTTTCACGCTCACGGAATTGCAGTACTTGGCGGCGAGTGAATAATTCATTCCGGAAATGATAGACCAGGGAGGGGGAAACGCACTGGGGGCCAGTTCCATGCGATCTTTTCCTGCCTCATTCATTGTTTGTCGAAAACCTGCCAGAAGTTCTTTAGAGAGTTGTGCTTTCATTAACAGCATGGCTGCAGCACCGGGATAATGGTCGTTCAACCAGGTGGAAAAATTAGTTGTCTGATTCTTTTCAGAGAGCCAGTTTTCCAGATCAAAATTGGTTAAGCCTCCATTTAGTTTCTGGTACAACGCTAGAGAATCAGACTGCATCTGATCAAACCGGTATCCCAGTCGGTCGGCTGCCTGTTTTGCATAATCACTGAAATCAAAGAAAGCGGAGTCCAGAAAATAGGGTGGATACTCCGGCCAGTCAAAACGAATGCCATCAATTTCCGGATAATGGCTGAGTAAATCACGAATCAAGGCATGCTGGTACTCAATGATGTGTGGGCTTGCCAGGCTGCCGTTATTGGCAACACGTTTTCGAGGCAATGAACCATCGGGCAAGCGGGGAATATCTTCTTCCACGGGACCACCAAATTGCACACGGTAACCGGGAGGAATTGCGGCCTGCACCTGAAAGTAAACTTCAAGCCCTC
>NZ_CALEMX010000505.1 GCF_937910335.1 uncultured Gimesia sp.
TTTGTGAGAGCCCCAGTTCGTGTATTCCATAGGTGTCGACATTCATTTGTGCCATGGAAGCCAACATCCAGAAAAAAGCCACACCGAGCGAGGTCCTGAGCAACGGAGTGCTGCTACGGAGTAATTGCCATTGATGCCATGTCTCTTTGGCTGGATTAACAGGAAAGGCTCTCTCTGGTGCTGCAGGATGCAACTTTCGAATTTTCAGGCTGACCAATGTGCCGATTATTGCAACGCCTACTAAGCTCATTGCGGCGATGCTGATATCAGAAAATGATCCGGGCGCCTTAAGATCGGGTTGTGTGATATGGTATAAATAGTTTCCAGCGATAAATCCGAGTGCTGAAGAGACGACGGTAATCAGGCCCATCAAACCATTGCCTTTAGCAAGGCGATTATCGCGTAACATTTCCGGTATACTGCCAAATTTAGCAGGGCCAAACAGGGCGCTCTGGCATCCCATCAACGCCACAATAAAAAAGAGTACGTATAAGTTACCAAGTTGGATGGCCCAGATTCCTAAAGCCATGATGAAGACTTCAGCAACCTTACAAGCTACGATTACAGAGCGTTTGCTGAAACGATCAGCAAGATAACCGGCGACGCTGGCCAGCAGGAGATAGGGAATCGTGAAGCAAGCCAAGCCGAGTGAAAGTGCCGCCGCATCGCCAATCAATGGTTTGCCAATGGGAATGATAAACCAGCGAAACATATTGTCATTCATCGCGCCCAGGAATTGTGTTCCCAACAGCGCTAGAAAAGACGAGGAATTTAATGATCCTTTTCGTTCATCGTTCGCTTGAGAATCTGATTCTTCGGAGAGAGTGGAATTCATTTTTGTGGAGATCCAGATATCAATATGCCATTGTCAGAAAGTCCAGGTTGAATCAGACTATTGCTGTATGGCAAGATTCACAACGGTAGTTGAAAGAAACTCTATGGTTTCACTTCATTCACTACAGGCGAAAAATCGTTTAAAATGTCACGAGAAAAATGCGATGAACAATGCAGTGGGCATACTATGTCAAAAAGCATTTCGCTGTAAAGACTTAGAATTCGTAAGACCTTAAGAATTTGCGAGGGGGAATTAGATGGTGTATGAATGTGATGTAAGAGGGGCGATGAGGAATGGCTAGGGGATGAAGGTATAACTTCCAGAATTATTTTCTGTCAGTTCGCGAATCACTTGTTCGCCCTCACGATTTCCCAGGCAGATGCCGTTGACGATGATCTTTCGGTTGGGCTGGGTTTTCCCGGCTGCCTTATTGAAAGCGCGTACGATGGAGGGGTCGAACTGCCCGTCTGTCAGGAAATAGATCGTGTCCGGCTGGAGACGAAGAGCTAACATCAAAGCCTGAAACGGTTCTGTTGTTCCGAGGCCAGGTACTTTGGCGACCCAGGAAAGAAATTTTTTCTTTGATCGAGGAGTTGCTGGTTGAAGCTGTCTGGCAGGCATAGGTATTGCAAAATCGCTAAAGAAAATTACGAAAAATTCCTGGTTTTCATCCATCGAGAGAATCGCATTGGCTAGCTCTATTTTAACACGCCCTAATCTGGTTTTACCGACACTGTCATGTGGGAAATTCATGCTTTTTGATGAATCGACGACATAGACAATTTTTCTGGCTTTGGGTTTATGGCCAAAGAAGCCACCGTTCCCTATGCCATTTCCGGATCCGGAACTGGATAGGCCAATTGTGGAAGAGGTTAATAAAGCACCGACGTAGTCTGCTGCATATTTTGTTGTGAGGGACTCTTCATTTTGTATTGTTTGCAGTAGTGGTCCGTTTAGAATAGATGCGAGATTTTTCGTGTCGGGAGCGGAATTGTGATTGTGAACCAGGGGTAACTTCGTCAGAGCAGATGCACTCGCAGTGTGTTCTTTACTCGTTGTAACAGCCGTCAATTCTAGCAAGACAGGCTGCTTTCGTTCATGTGGGGGTGCCCACCGTGTTTGAATCGAATTGGCAGATGATGAGGGAGTGATTTCAGCCCGATGGTCCACCATCATTGCCAATCCACAAAGGATGATCAGATGGAAGAGTGTGGAAACACTAACCCCCTGATACCATTGCGAGTTTGAACTAGAATGTGTTTGGTGTGTGTGCATGAATCTCTCAGATGGAAAAACGGCAAAACTGACCCCTCAAATAAGGGGTTATATTTTGTCATCATTCTTATTCTAGCCTAAGAATTCAGTAAGCGACAGAAGGAAATGTTCGACTCGATTGCTTCTTTCTGATCTTGTCCAATTTATACTGATAATTGACGCGAATCCGATTAAAGTGTCAAAAAACAGCTAGAGTTAAATGCTTGTTACGTATAATATTAGGTGTAACTGGTGCGTTTGGTATCGAATCCAGGTTCTCTTAATGTATTTCGAGGTTTTGATAGTGAGTTATGAACGAATCAACGTCCGTTGATCAGGCAGCAGCTTCCGAGTTGACTTCGAGCAGTGTCTGCCCCGCAGAAAGCGCGGGAGAGCACAACGAAGAGAAGTCTACGTTAAGAAAGCCGATACTGTTCTTTGATGGGGTCTGTGGTTTATGTAACTCAAGTGTGGATTTTGCTATCGCGAGAGATAAGAACTCGCGGTTGCTCTATACTCCTTTACAGGGCGAGACTGCAAAACAACTTTTGAGCGAGGATCAGATTCACAATATCGCTACGGTAATTTTTCGAACGGAGGATGGGAAACATCTTTATCGGCGTTCGGCAGCCATTGTGAGATTACTGTGGCTATTGGGCTTTCCCTGGAATATTTGTGGTTGGACTTTGTGGATCATCCCATTACCGATTCGCGATCTTGGTTACCGAATCATAGCGGGCTTGCGTTATCGGCTATTTGAGAAACATGCCACTTGTCGCATGCCAACACTGGAAGAACGGGCTCGTTTTTTACCTTGAATCTTTTACGTTTTTGTTGATGAAGAGACAGCCATGCGATTGATTCTGTTTGCAATTTTTCTTTTGACATTTCTGGCTGTGAATGTTCAAACCGGAAACGCGCAGACAGAAAGTTCTTCTGCAGGGAAACCGAATTTTATTGTTTTCATTGCAGATGATATGGCGTGGGATGATTGTGGTGCCTATGGCCATCCTAAAATTCAGACGCCAAATTTGGATCAGCTGTCTAAAGACGGGATGAAATTCAATCGTGCTTTTTTGACTTGCAGTTCATGTAGTCCCAGCCGAGCGAGTATGATTACAGGTCGATATCCCCATAGTACCGGAGCACATCAACTACACCTTCCGCTGCCGGCAAGCCAGGTTACTTTTGTTGAGAAATTAAAAGAAGCTGGATACTACACTGCTTCGGCCGGCAAGTGGCATCTGGGGACGCCGACTGAAAGTAAGTTTGATCATGTCACAACAAAATTGAATGAATGGGTTTCGACTCTGGAGCAGAGACCGAAGGAAAAACCATTTTTCATGTGGTTTGCTTTTATTGATCCGCATCGGCCCTATCAACGGAATATTATAGAACGACCGCATAAAGTCGAGGAAGTGATAGTACCTCCCTATCTGCCTGATACACTCGAAGTCAGAAATGATCTGGCACTGTATTATGATGAGATTACCAGATTAGATCTCGTAGTCGGGCGCGTGCGCGAAGCTTTGAAAAAACAGAATGCTGCTTCGAATACGGTGATTGTTTTTGTGAGTGATAACGGTCGACCGTTTCCGCGTTGTAAAACAACCGTTTATGATAGTGGGATCAGAACACCCTGTCTGATTGCCTGGCCTGGGCAGATAAAAGCGGGGAGTGTGTGTGATTCATTGATTAGTTCTGTCGATCTGGCTCCAACGATTCTGGAACTGGCGGGTTTACCTGTGAGCGAAACGTTTCAGGGAAAAAGTTTTAGGACGCTGTTGCAAAATCCGGGTAGTAAAACCCGGTCTCATATTTTTGCAGAACATAACTGGCACGACTTTGAAGATTTTGGGCGTGCGGTTCGTTCTCCCCGGTTCAAATATATCAGAAACTTTTACACTGATATTCCCGGCACACCTCCTGCGGACGCGGTTCGCAGTGAGACCTTCGTCAAAATGCTGCAATTGAGAGGTGAGAATAAGCTGACTACCGATCAGAAAGGTAGTTTTTTGACACCTCGACCTGAAGTCGAGCTTTATGATCTTGAGGCCGATCCACATGAACTACATAATCTGGCGGGTCAGAAAGCCTACACCAAAGTGGAGCAGGAATTGCGAATGGCTCTTGATCAGTGGCAGGAAGAGACGCATGATCGGCTACCACGGAGCCGTCGTCCTGATGAATTCGACCGGGAAACCGGCTTGCAGCTGCCTGCATTCAAAAAAAAGTGAGTCAGTAAAAATTCATCGAGCAAGAAATTTTATTGAAACGCGGTTTCCTTTTATCGAGTAATATACGCAGGGTCCCGCGTCGATTTGAAGGTGAGGAAAAAATGACCATGTCATACGATTCCAACACGACAGCACTAGTGGAAACAGAAAAGCTTACTCGTGCGCAAAAAACAGGAGCCAGTGTGATATGTTTTTTTGCGTTTTTTGTTGTGTATTTTCTGATGTCTGGTCCTTTGATTTGGATAGAAGACAAGATGAAATTCAAGCCATACACAAAATCTCTCCACGTAATGTATGCACCGCTGGTTCTGGTTGCGAAGTCTGATATGTCACCTGCCTCAGATATCATTAAGTCGTATGTTCAATTGTTTAAGAATTAAGTCGGGGCAAATAGATGGGTGTCAATGAGATGGAGAACAGTGAGGTCCAGGAATCAGTTCCCACTGCATCCGGAAAACAGTCTGTCCGGAAGCTGAGGTGGAAATGGGGTCTGGGAATTTTCCTCGTGGGCATCGGTGCGATATTCTTCCAGTGGTTTCGATTAGCACCGGATAGAACGTATCAGGTATTTGCCGTCTATTTTGGAATCCGAAATATCGTGGTCGGATTGTTGATCTGGTGGTTATTGATTTCCGGTGTAGCCTGGAAAATGCGATTTCAAGGTCTTTTGGGGGCGGTCCTGTTTTTCGTGTTATTCTTTTCTTTGCTACGTGTGGAAAGTTTTGAAGGCGATATGGTGCCTCGTTTTCGTTTTCGGTTTTTACCAACGCCTGAACAGCGAGCGGAAAAATACTTTGAACAGATCAAAAGTAGCGTGCCTGCAGCTGATAACGAAATAAAAAGTCAAACTCTGGAAGTTTCTCCTGGTGACTGGCCCGCTTATCGAGGAGCGGACCGGGATGGAATTGTCCGGAATCAAAAAATCAGAACAGACTGGGATGCGCATCCCCCCGAATTACTCTGGAGGCATCCTGTTGGTGCCGGCTGGAGTTCTTTTTGTGTTGTTGGCGACCGTGCATTTACGCAGGAGCAGCGAGGCGAACAAGAGGCAGTGGTCAGTTACGATGTGCTGACTGGTGAGCAAATCTGGAATTATACGGATCAAGTACGTTTCGCAGAAACGCTGGGGGGAGTGGGGCCGCGGGCGACTCCCACATTCCATGAGGGTTTTCTTTACACCGTAGGGGGGAGTGGGATACTTCACTGTTTTGAGGCAGTGAGTGGTAAGGATGTTTGGAGTCAAGATCTGCTCGTAAATGGGGGATTGGAAAATCTTCAATGGGGTATGTCGGGTTCGCCGTTGATCTGGGAAAATCTGGTGATTGTCAATCAAGGTATTCAAAAGAAAGGTTCCGCATCTAGAAATCAAACTGCGATTGCGTTCAACAGCGGGACCGGTGAAAAGGTGTGGGAGAGTGGGAAACACAATTCGAGTTACAGTTCTCCCCAACTTTCTGTGATTAATGGTCAGCCCCAATTACTGATTTTTCATTCCAAGGGATTGGAAGGTTTTGCTCCCGAGGAAGGCAAGTCGCTTTGGTTCTTTCCGTGGACCAATCATGCGGGTGTGAATGCGGCACAACCCATCGTGGTAGGTATGTCTTCAATTTTCCTGGGTGCAGGTTATGGAAGTGGCTCTGCACGCATTACCGTCAAACAGACCACGGAACCGGGTACCGATTTGGAAGTTGTTCCAGATTGGAAGAGTAAGAGTTTGAAGCTCAAGTTTAATTCCGCTGTGGTGCGGGATGGATTTGTCTATGGATTGGATGAAGGGGTGCTGACCTGCCTGGATCTGAAGACTGGTAAACGGGCTTGGAAAAGAGGCCGATACGGATATGGGCAAATGATTCTTGTTGAGGATCAACTACTGATTCTGGCAGAGGACGGTCGGGTTGAACTTGTGAAAGCAGATCCCGAATCGTATGTGCAAGTGGCTTCTTTTCAGGCCATTGAGGGCCAAACCTGGAATCATCCTGCATTGGCTCAAGGCAAACTCTTTGTTCGAAATAGTGAAGAGGCCGCCTGTTACGATCTTTCTTCAGCTTCGAACTAGACATTTTTTGTCTGGATTGACTGTCAAAATCGTTGTTTTTGGCAAAGCTCATTTCTCTGATATCTCTTGAGTGGTTTTCCTAAACCCAGTTAAGAACTACGGTTTGTACTTGACGGACTGAAGGCAGGCCTGCAAAATAGACGATAAATAAGCACCCGCCTATGTATCAAGGGCATCCCACAGCGTACCTTCCTGATGTTTGGTACGTCCCGCCTCAGATAGCCTGACTATCTGACCAAATTGAAGAAAACGGAAGAAAGGAGACCCATGTTTCGAACAAACATGCGCGTTTGCGTTTTACTTCTGGTCATATTCTTATTGAACGCTCTTCCTCCGAAAATAGCATCTGCTGCGCCGCCTCAATTATCTGAAGCACCACTGGTCGCGAAAAAACCAAAAGCAGCGCCAGGCAAATCGCTCCACAAAATTATAGATGAACAGATTCAGTCAGAGTACAAAGATCTGACGAAGTCTGTGTCTACGATTAGTAGTGATGGTGAATTTCTCAGAAGAGTCTATCTCGATCTGACAGGCCGCACTCCATCGATTACTAAGACACGAGAGTTTTTAAACGACAGCCGATCTGATAAACGGGCCATTCTGGTAGACCAGCTTTTAGCATCTCCTGAATATGCGAGATATACATCACAGCAATTAGATGTGATATTAATGCGGCGTCTAAGCAAGAAGTACATTAATGTCAGCACCTGGGAAGAATACTTACGGAAATCCGTTGCCGAGAATAAGCCGCTGGATCAAATTGTTAGAGAGATCTTTGCAGCGGATGGCTCCAATAAAGAAACTCAGGCAGCGGCCCGTTTTTATTTGGCGCGTGCGGGAGACGTGAATGAGTTGACGCGTGACATCGGAAAAATATTTCTGGGCGCTGACTTGACCTGCGCGCAATGTCATGATCACCCCGATGTGAATGAGTGGAAGCAGGATCATTATTATGGAATTTCCGCATTTCTGATTCGCAGTTTTGTATTTACTGATAAAAAGAAGAAGCAGACTGTTTTTGCAGAGAAAGCAGAAGGCGAAGTCAAATTTGAATCAGTATTTGAAGTTCGAGATAAAACATCAAAAGGTGCAGAAACGACGCTGCCTGTTGTTTTCAATGGTCCAAAAATTTCCGAGCCAGCATTCAAAAAAGGAGAGGAATATCAGGTGAAACCGGCGAAGGATGTCAGGCCGATTCCCAAATATAGCAGACGTGCTCAGCTAGGAGTTTCAATTACTTCACCTCAAAATCGCCGCTTTGCGCGAACCATGGCTAATCGTTTATGGGCTATGATGCTGGGGCGTGGAATCGTACATCCACTTGACGCTGACCATTCAGATAATCCTCCCTCGCATCCGCAACTTTTAGAGATTCTTACGGATCAAATGATATCCCATCAATTTGACCTGAAGTGGTATTTACGGGAAATCGTATTAAGTGAGACTTATCAGAGATCCAGCGCCAACGACTTGTTCAACAAAAAAAGTGCAGAGAAACTTGATGATTCCCGGTTTACGCATGCGATTATGAAGCCGCTGACTCCCGAACAGTTTTCCTGGGCGGTACTGCAGGCGACTGGTTACGCTGACATACATCGCAAGAGTCTGAAGAAAAAACTAACTGAAGAGAGTTTAAGAAAAAAACTGCTGGGATATGAAAAGCGGTTTGTTACTTTATTTGGAGGTTTACCTGGTAAGCCTGTCGAAGGATTTGAAACCACGGCTGATCAAATACTCTATTTGTCTAACGACGGAGGAATTCAGGGTCTTGTAATGCCCAGTTCCGGGAATACGGCAGACAGAGTGTTGAAAGTGCCAGTGGATCAACCAGATAAGATTGCAGAGGAATTGTACCTGAGTGTATTAAATCGGCATCCCGATCAAACCGAGACAGAAGAAGTAACGAAGCTACTTCAAGGCAAAGCAGGAGTGGAACGATCCCAGATGGTAAGTGATCTGGTCTGGGCTTTGGTGATGTCTTCCGAATTCCGTTTTAACCATTAGCCTGTATTCAAATTTATTGTATCGACGGCACGTTGAATTCAATGGATGCGTTTTAGAATCAACATTGACAATATTGTTGTTTTCATTTTGTGAAAAAAACATAGATCAGGGAAGGGGAGACCATGCGTTGTGATTATGCTTGTGGAACCCATGAAGGGCTGTCACGCCGCTCATTTATTGGCGGAACCACTGCTGGCGCGTTGAGTATGCTCGGCTTCAACGGGATGACTCAAGTTCAGGCATCGAAAAAACTAGCCTCACAGCAAAAGCAAGTTGTTGTTTTCTGGTTATCTGGTGGTGTGAGCCAGTTAGAGACTTGGGATCCAAAACCGGGAGCTGAAACCGGGGGGCCATTTCAAGCGATTTCTACGTCTGCCCCGGGTGTTCAAATCAGTGAGTTGTTGCCTCATACCGCGCAGCAGATGCACCATCTGGCGCTGGTGCGTGGAATTAATACCAAAGAGAACGATCATGGTAAAGGCGGCTACATAATGCAAACGGGCCGAAAAAAACAGCCCGGTTTTGCATTTCCCTATTTGGGATCTAGTTTTTCGAGTCACCTGTCTGCTCCAGATAGTCCATTGCCTGGTTATATTTCAGTTGGGGCAGGAGGTTCATCGAAAGAATCGACATTTTTAGGTCCGAGACATGCTCCATTGGTTTTATCGGGTGGTCGCGCACCCAGTAACCTGGAACTGCACTCATCCATGCAGGCCGACCGTGACAAGGTACGCAGAAATTTACGCAGTAAAATCAGTCGGCGGTTTGAACAAAAAAGAAAAACCGCTCACACGGAGGTTTATAATGAATCGTTTGATCAGGCTGCCGCTTTAATGAGTAAGCGTGATGTTTTTGATTTCAGTAAATTCTCAGATAAAGATGTTGAGCGTTACGGTAAGCATGATTTTGGTCGCCACTGTCTGATGGCTCGACAATTGATTGAAAAGGGAGTGACGTTTGTCAAAGTGGGGCATACCAATTACGACACGCATTCCGAAAACTTCAACTTCCATATCGAACAACTGGGAGAATTTGACAAGCCTTTTGCAACATTCATTTCTGACTTATACGATCGAGGATTATTGGAACACACATTGATTATCTGCATGTGTGAATTTGGACGGACTCCCCGAATCAATTCCCGTATTGGTCGTGATCATTGGGGAACTGCCTGGTCCGTTGCATTGGGAGGTACAGGCATTAAAGGAGGCGCTGTTTCCGGGAAAACGAATGAAACTGGTACCAAGGTCATAGATCGTGAAGTGAATGGAGGTCATCTGTTTCACACGTATTATCAGGCTGTTGGTTTGGATTCTACTGAGGAATTTTATCCGAATGGGCAGCCGATTGCGAAAGCAGATCCAAAAGCAGAACCCATTAAGGAGATTCTAGCGTGAGTTTTCTACGATCGGTTATTTCGATGAGAGTCTGCCTGCTGACTGGAATGCTTGCATTATCTGCAACGCTGACTGGGTTGTTGGCAGAGAAACCGAATGACAAACCTGTGACACCCGAATTGCCTGTACTTGCGGTGAAGCCGATTCTTGATCATGGTCCTACTCCCTTGCCTGCAGCTTTAAAATTTGCACAACTTGATGCAGAGAAAGCGATCAAGCAGTCTGCCGCTCAATTTGCAGTCGTGAAGGAAGTCTCACAAAAGTTTAAAGTTGCCAATATCGAGATCGAAAGCGATCAAAAAAAGATTCAGGAAACGAAATCAAAAATCAAGACGGACACTGGCACTCTTAAGAAGACGCAGCAGGCACTCAAGCAGCTTAAAGCCGCGAAAGCAAAGCAGAAGAATTTGAAAGTGAAGTCAGGTATTGTTCTAGAAGCTGCCAGGCCTCAACCCGATGTCGATGTATTGTCCCAGCAAATTGTAAAGAGTGAAGAACTTATTAAAGAGATCGAACAATCTCTGAAGGCAAAACGAACACAGCTCGAAGCGATTAAAAAACAGGTTTCTTCAGAAAAGAAACAACTGGGATTATTCAAGACAAAGGAAAGTCAGTTTACAGAGTTTGTCAATCTGTATCAGGAAAAGCCTCCTGTAGCAGACCCCAAGCTGTTAAGAGAAGTGGCCTCTTATCAACATAGCCGTCCTTTGTATTCTTGCAAAATTGATGGGAGTGGAAACTATCTGCTAGCCGGTGCGCAGGGTAGTAATTTTAATCGCTGGGATATTGTCAGTGCAGCCAATACACAATTGGCCGGACATCAAAGTTGGGTTAGACGCTTTGATTTGCATGGCTCCAGTTCGTTGATGATTACGGGGGCCTATGAGGGGAAAATAGCCTGGTGGGATTTAACGTCTGCTCAACCGAAACCAAAACATTTAATAGCCGCTCATAAAGGATATGTTCGTGGCGTTTCAGTCAGTCCGGATGGAAAGCTTGTAGCGACTGCCGGTAATGATCGGCTGATTAAGATCTGGTCTGTTCAAACAGCGAAGCTGATTCAGACTTTGGAAGGTCATGAGCATCAAATTTATAACGTCAAATTTCATCCCTGTGGTCGCTATCTTCTCTCTGGAGATTTGCGGGGGAATCTTAAGCAGTGGGATACGAAAACCTGGACAGCGAAGCGGAAATTTGACGGGAGTGCGATTTACAAATACGACCCAACATTTCATGGTCATATTGGTGGTGTGCGTGGTATGGATATCAGTCGCGATGGAAAATATTTCGCGATTAGTGGAATTGGACAAGTTTCGAATGCGTTCGCTGGTATCGGAGTGCCGACGGTTATTTTGTTTGATTGGGAAACTGGAAAGCAGTTGGCAATTATGACTCCCAGTGATAATTTTAAAGGAACGTGTTGGGGAGTTCGGTTTCATCCGGAGAATGATTTTATCGCAGCAGCGGGTGGGAATTCATCCGGCATGATCTGGTTCTGGAAACTGGGAGAACAGAAGCCCTACTTCTCTCAAAAAGTGAAGAGCGTTCCTTATGATCTGGATTTTCATCCGGATGGTTTGCGGATGTGCATTGCCTGCTACGACAAGACAGCTCGTCTTTACAGCATGGCCCCCAAAGCTCCTTTTGAGCTCGCTAAAGAGAAGGCGAAAAAGAAGAAATAGGTTCATTCTTCCAGTGTGGGGCGCCGGACTGCTTCCTGCTCAGAAAGCAGTCTGAGATTTTTCATCTGAGATTTTAAAATACGGTTAGTAAACCAGCCGAACAGAAATCCCATAAATCGATGGAAAAGAGAAGCGAATATCATTTCACAATGGTAATCTAATTGTGTTTTGCGACCGATGGCAGTCAACTCGTAGGTTACATTGATTCGAAAAGCGGAATTATGTAATTCGACTGCAATCAGTGTGGGAGCCTGATATTGGGTGACGGAACCTGCATACTGCTGTAACTGTCCGCCCTCTCTGAGGGTATGGATAAATTCGGTCCCCTCTGGATTGTCAAGATCCTTACCTTTGGGATATTCGATCGATTCCAGACCTTCCATCCAGAGTTTCATTTTTTCATCATCGTTGAGAAAACTGAAAACGACATCGATCGGCGCAAGTATTTCCTGCTGATAGGTAATTTCCAACGGCCCGAACTCCTTAATAATCGCTCCTGAAATTTCTGCAGATTTGACGCAGGCATCACCAAATTCAACATGAAGAAATTGCTTGCTCTAAGAGAAGCATCTATAGAGCCGAGGCTTATTTACCCAGGTTCGATATTATTGTAACTAGTGAAGGTTGATAAGGCCAACAAATAACAAAGCTGGGATGTTACGGTTGTGACGAATTCATTCAAGATTCAAGTCCTCGAATTGTTGGAGCTTCTCGCGTGTCTCAGTATGATCCCGTTTAAAAAGAGAAACGTCTCATTTGGAAAGGCTCTGAACTGCCTTTCAGAGCAGGGGGATTACTCAATTAATCTGGGTTCTACGGATTGTGAGTGGCTCTGATTTCATGGAGTCAGGGGTAAAACACTATAAATGTTATCGACATGAATATGAAAGAGTTCATTCTTGCAAAGATTAAATGCTGTAGGTAGGATAATCAGCAAGAGTAAGTCCCCACTGAAGTTCCTTGAATCCTGAAAAATCAAGGAATGTTGTGCTTGTTCACGACAATGATTATTTCCTCTCGAATAAGCTTGCCTGCAATAAAACAGTTTTAGGTTTGAGTAACAGGCTGCAATGTGTGCCATTCGAATTCAATCACAAAACTTGATATCTATAAGTGCTCTTCATAGATGGTTTATCCATTAACCTGCTAGTAGAACTGAATCCTGATTGACCTATGCAGATGTTGGGATGAGGGAAAAGTATTACCAACGAATAAACGATAAGATACAGATCTGTTTCTTCCCTATTTATTGAGTTGTCATTGATCAGATCGTATCTTATCTTCAGGAAAAGTGGACTCGTTCTACTTAACTGATAATATTTAGTGCTGAATACGAATTTCAACGGGGCTGATTGAGAATGTTTTTATTATCAATTGTGTGTAGCGGCTTCATGCTATTTTTTGCTGTGATGTATCTTTATTGGGGGCTGGGATGTATCAAATTATATAAAGGCAATCGATTTCATGAAGATGATTCTGACTATCATCCGATCGTCGCGGTAATCTTGCCTCTTAGAGGAAATGATCCTTTTCTGGTGGATTGCCTGAACGGGTTATTAAATCAAGATTATCTGAAATACGATGTGAAAATCATTGTTGACCATGCAGATGATCCGGTATTAAAAATTGTTAATCAGTACTTACTTAAACATAACCACCCGCATTGCCAGGTGAATGTACTGGAAAGTCGGACCGGAATCTGTGGTTTGAAAAATGCTTCTCTGATTCAGGGGCTGCAAGACCTCGATGATGAAGTCGAAGTAATTGCCTGGTTAGATGCCGATGTGATTCCTCACCGCACATGGTTGCAAGAGTTAATTAAGCCTTTACAAGATAAAAAGGTCGGCGTTGCTTCAGGAATCAGATGGTATGCGCCCCGGCATTCCAATGCAGGTACCTTGGTCCGCTATATGTGGAACGCGGCTGCAGTGATTCAAATGATGGCAATGGATATCGCGTGGGGAGGCTCGATTGCCATGAGTAGGCAGGTTTTTCAAAATCCACTCCTGCATGAATCCTGGTCAACGATGATGTGGGAAGATACCTATTTAAAAAAGCTGGTATCCAATTTGAACCTGGAACTGGTATTTGTACCTTCTGCTACGATGGTTAATGAAGAATCTACATCCTTGAAATCATGTTTTCATTTTATCACACGGCAGTTGATGAATGTGCGTTTCTATCATTCACACTGGTGGTTTATTGCTGGTTTGGGATTATTTTCCACGATTGCTCAGTTTACACTTATGGTCTTACTTCCTCTGTATATGGTTCAGGGAAACTTATTCGGTGCTGGGATGATTGCGGTAGTATTATTATTTGTGAGCACAAGTATTGTGTCGATCGTCTGTAGGATTGATTCGCTGATTCGTCAGTTGGTTCGTGCGCGGGGAGAGGAATTAAAACGTCTTCCTTTCTCGACGTTCAGCGTGCTTTGGCTGACACTGTTTGTGTATTGTGCGGCCTTATTTGCTGCGATGCGAACACGCAATATTCTATGGCGTGGTGTGATTTATAATGCAGTTTCACCTTTTCAAGTTCAAATTGAACATTATGAACCTTTTCAACATTCTGGAGAAATCGTTGAAGAATTAGAAGTAGTGAAATCCTCAATCGTTTAAGGATCGCAATCAAGCATGTTTGATAGATCTTTTGCCCAGTGAGATTCTCCACGAGACATGTATCTTGCAAGCATACTGTGGATGTTTCCCAATCGCCCGCGGCCTTTCGCAAGTAAATTCCCGCCGAGTCTGGTTGTGAATGGAATTTTCTGCTTGGTCGATTGATCGAGAGTATTTTTTAGAATAATCGGGTCCCAGAATAAACGACTTTTAATAGGTTGCAATCCAAGGTTTGTATAGATATTGCAATCCCCGCTTAGCTTTTTATTTGATTGTAAGTGTGTCGAATAATACGGATGGACAAGGAAAAAAGGAGAGTGGGTAATGAGGATGCCATCTTTTTTCAGCCATTTTGTGAACTTATGTAAAATGTTTGTCGGATCGGGAACATGTTCAAGAACATCAAGGCATATCACAGCATCAAATGAACCTGAATCGATTTCGCCCTCTGATGTGATCATATTAATTTGATGCTCATCATTGTTTGAAAAGACTTGTTTTGCATATGAAAAGCATTCTTCCGATACCTCAAAATAAGTGACTTGATGTTTGGCTTTTGCCCAATGCAGGCTGTCAAATCCAAGCCCATCACCAAAAGATAAGATTTTGAGAGGTTGAGGGGAACTTGTAGCAAGATAATTGCAAATCCACTCTCTCATTTTTTGTTTGAGTGGTCTTCGATTCCAGACTGAGGTTTCATACAAAAAAGAGTTCGTTTTCGAATAGAAGTTAAGTAAGCCTTCATTCCATACATGAGGCGTTAACTCGTGAGAAAGCAGGTCTTTTCGAACATTCCATCCAAGGCATTTTTCTTCTTGGAGCAGGTTGCGGGAAACCTGATTTTTACTCTCTCCCGAAATTTCTGAAATCAAATTGATGAGAGAAGTGTTATTGTTAAGGGGCCAGGGAATGTCTTTGTTCTTCGTCATGGGGTCTCATTTGTAAAATGGATGTGATTTTTCTAAATAGAGACAAGCTAAAAATCATATAGGTTTCAGTTCTCAGTACTTTTTTTGTGTAACCAGAATATAAGCTGGAACGTTTTGTGCGATTCATTTTAAATCAGTGTTTGATCGCTCTTGTAGAAATTATTGCAAAAAAAAGCAGGGCTGAGCCAGCCCTGCTTGAAATGGATCGCATTAGATTCAAAGAAACACTATTTCTTTTTCTCCGTTTTCTTTGGTGTTTCTTTCTTCGCTGCCGGTTTTTTCGCAGGCTTCTTTTCTGCTTTCTTAGCAGGTGGTTTTTTCACTGCAGGTTTCTTCACTGCAGGTTTCTTAGCGGCTGGTTTCTTGGGAGCCGGTTTTGGTGTTACCGGTTTTTTTGCTTCTGGTGGCTTGGGTTCTGGAGGCAACCCGATGATTTCCAGCCCTTTCATTTGTTTTGCAAACGCTAATCCTGCTGGTCGAGTTACTTTTGTTTCCCAGACATAAAGTCGTTTTAATTTTTTCAATGAACTCAGGTGAGCTAACCCGGCATTGGTAATTCCGGTTCCATAGACATTCAAATAGATGAGGTTAGGTAGTTCCTTCAGTTGTTTGAGTCCTTCATCGTTTACTTTGGTCTTTTCCAGGTGAAGATGTGTCAGACCTTTGAGGCCTTTAAGCTGTGCCAGGCCAGCGGAGGTGACATCAGTTCCACGCAGGTTGAGAGCCGTGACTTTCGTAAGACCGGCAAGTGTTTTCAATGTCTCATCTGTGATTTTTTGATCAGAGAGATGAAAGGCAA
Source organism: uncultured Gimesia sp. (assembly GCF_937910335.1). Lineage (GTDB taxonomy): Bacteria > Planctomycetota > Planctomycetia > Planctomycetales > Planctomycetaceae > Gimesia. The sequence goes on from NZ_CALEMX010000505.1 coordinate 15,815, forward strand.
CCTCAAGTCGATCATCGTTCTGTGCCAACTCAAGTACAGAGCCACCGGCGGCACGAATTTTCGATTTTGCCTGTTCAATAGCGGGGTCTGTTTTTTTGTCTGCTGCGGAGGTGAAAGACAACATTGAGAGTGAAATTGTGGAAATCAGCGCGACTGAAAAATATCTCATTTTACCTATCCTTACTTTCTCTTTCGTTCTTAGAGATTGATGTCAAAATTGAAAGTACATCACGTCAGACCTAGATTCTTTCCATAGCTTCTATTGAGTTAATACACTAAATCAATATGGGCATTAGAGATAGATCAAGCGTTATCAATTTCATTTATCTTAAAGCATTTTATCAGTAGTGCACCTGTTTAGAAAAGACTCAACTCATAAAATGTGGCTCTCATATTGGAAAAATAGAGTAATTTGGGTCGAAAGAGAGATTCTCCTGTCGTTAGAAATGGTCTCGATTCAATTCAGGAAATCCATTAACCTGCCCCCTCAAAGTGTTCTATCGTTAAATTTGCAAAGTCTGAACTGGAAACAAGTAATGTCATCAGCATCAACTTCGTATCCCCGAGATACCATTATTCATGGTTTGGGGCGTGGAGTGATCAATCTAATTTGTTTAATGGGTGACCTGTTTCTCTTTGCCTGGGAAATGATGGGATGGATGATTACACGCCTGCCCCCGCGCAGTACGCTTTGGGCATCCATGTACCATATTGGCATTCAGAGTATTCCTGTGATTCTGATTACCGGCGGATTTATCGGCATGGTTCTGGCGGTCCAGTCATTTGACCAATTCAAAATGATGCACATGGAAAACCAGATTGGTGCTGTGATTTCCATCTCACTGGTTGAAGAATTGGGCCCCGTTCTGGCCGCCATCATGTTAGCAGGTCGTGTCGGAACTTCGATGTCAGCCGAGCTGGGGACGATGCGGGTTACCGAACAAATTGATGCTTTGCGTGCGTTGGGTGCGAACCCGATCCACTATCTGGTTGTACCTCGATTCCTGGCCTGCTGTTTATTGATACCACTGCTTACGGTAATCGCGGATGCGATTGGTATCTTAGGGGGCTGGTTATTCAGTACACAGATCTTGGGCGTAGATTCGTTTTATTATTGGCATCATTCGAAAAACTTTGTGTTTGCTTATGATGTGCTGGGTGGGATTTTCAAGAGCTTCTTTTTTGGGGCAGCGATTTCATTAATCTCTTGTCACCGGGGCTTTCATTGTGGTGCAGGCGCTGAAGGAGTAGGCAAGGCGGCAACTGAAGCGTTTGTGTATTCTTTTATTGTAATCATGGTTCTTGATTTCATGCTTGGTGTTTCCATCGTCAACTTCTACCACTTCATGCAATCTGTTCATCCTGGTGTACTCAGATAACAACAAAATTCTTTGACAGGGCAAAATAACGTCACTATGAATCCACGCAATGCAAACGAAAAGTATGTCATTGAATTGCGGAATATCTCGCGTCAATTCGGATCACAGCAGGTGTTGCGTGATGTTTCGTTTGGTGTTCGCAGTGGTGAGACCCTGGTTATCATCGGAGAAAGTGGTTGCGGGAAAAGTGTAACCATGAAGTTGATCATGGATTTATTACAGCCTACGCAGGGAGATGTCTTGTGGCATGATCGCCTGGTTTCAGATCGTAGCAAACGTGAATTACATCGAGATCGGCTTCGGATCGGCTATCTGTTTCAGGGGGCGGCGCTTTTTGACAGCCTGTCTGTTTACGAAAATGTTGCCTTTGGTTTAAAGCAGAATACAAAATTGAAAAAACAGGAAATCGATCAGATTGTGGTTGAACGATTGAGAGAAGTCGGTCTTTCTGAATCAATCAGTCAGAAGAAGCCGGCAGAATTATCCGGCGGTATGAAAAAACGAGTCGGTCTGGCTCGTGCATTGGCAATGACGCCCGAAGTGATGTTATACGATGAACCAACGACGGGACTCGACCCAGTGATGACAGATGTGATCAATGAATTAATTTTGCAGACGCGTGCCAGTCGCCCGGTAACCAGTATTGTTGTGACACATGATATGAGCACTGTTAAGAAAGTTGCTGACAGAATTATTATGTTATATCCACTATCTCGATTAAAACCTGGCGAGGACCAGATAGTCTTTGAAGGGACAGCAGAAGAGGCATTTCAGTCGTCTTCGCCACGGGTTCATCAGTTTGTGCATGGTGAAGCCGGAGATCGGATTCGTGAGATGGCAGAAACTGGTTGAACCGGGATGATAGAAGATTCCGCTTTGTAATCATTTTAAAATTAATTAGAAACTTTGATCTCAAGGATGGGATCGATTTGAGGCTCTTATGACGGATCGCCAAATACAATTTCGAGTCGGCCTGTTCGTGATTTCTGCATTGATCACGGGAGCCGCGATGATTTTTCACTTCGGGAAACTGGAATCATTATGGAAGAAAAAGTATGTGGTCAGCATGCGTTTTGAATCCGTTTCCGGAGTCCATCAAGGCACTCCTGTAGTCCGTCATGGAATTCGCATTGGTGAAGTGACCAAGATTATCACCAGTAATAGTAAACCGGGTGTACTGTTGCTGGTTGCCATTAATGAGACTCAACACTTGCGTAAAGATGCAAGCCCTCAGATTGTCAGTTCGATCATGGGAGATTCGAAAATCGTGATTGATCCCGGAGTCAGTTCTGATTTTCTTAAAGCAGGCGAACGGTTAGTAGGCAGACCGGCCAGTGATCCGATGGAGATTGTCTATCGAATGGAGCAGCAAGTTTCGAAAACTCTGGAGGCTTTTACATCGACCAGTAAAGAGTGGGAAAAACTGGCTGGGAATATGAATCGACTGGTGGAAACGAAAGAGGGCAATCTGGATGAAGTCATCGAACGGACGGCGACGTCATTAGAGGAATTTTCACAAGCAATGCGAAAAATGAATACGATGATGGGAAGTGTCAATCAGCTGGTGGGTGATCCGAAGCAACAGGAACATCTGAAGCGTACGATCGCAGCCATGCCTGCGATGATTGAGAGTACACACCGCACGATTTCCTCCGTGGAATTGGCTGTGAAAAAAGCAGGTGAAAACCTGGATAACCTTTCGCAAGTGACTGATCCACTGGCGAAGCATAGCCAATCCATGATTATCAAACTGGATCGCAGTTTAACCCGCCTTGATTCGATTATGGCGGAAATGAATACGTTTACGCGTGCTTTGAATCAGGGAGATGGTTCACTGAAAAAATTCATGTCTGATCCGGAACTGTATCGCAACATGTCACGGTCGGCCAGTTCTTTAACCGTTCTGTTAAATAACCTGGAACCGATTGCCCGTGACGTGCGAATCTTCAGTGATAAAATTGCTCGTCACCCGGAAATTCTGGGAGTGAGCGGAGCCATGAAAGGGAGTTCCGGTCTCAAAGATCCACAAGAACAACCTTCCCGTATTAAGCAATCCGGCTTTTCTCTGCCCTCTAAATCTCGCTAATTCTGCTTCTCATGTGGTAACGCCCCGATCATTTCCACCTCTCTATGTGAAATATTCGGTAAAAATTCTGCGCACAGGCTGTCCATAATAGATGCTGAAACATTTCGATTTAGAAGCAATAAAATAGTGCTTTTTTCGAAAACCAGATGTGTTTACAAGTCAGGCTCATTAATGTCATGAATCAGTGAAGGTTAGATTTAGAATTCTTAATGCGTTGTTAATCAAATCTTAACAATTCGCTGTATTATCGAATAATTCAATTTATGAATTGATTCATTTCAATGAACGAAAACTGGTAATACCATTACTGACATTGATAACAGAGAGCACCCCGTGACAACATCCTCCTCGCGTCGACGTTTTTTAAAGGCTGCCATTACCGCTCCCGCGGTGGGAACCGTATTTTCCCGTTTTCTGATGACAGCGGCCGCGAATGGCATTCAAAAAAGCCATTCGGCACTCAGGCCGGTTCTGGATGAGACGACGGGGCTTCCCTTATTACGGTTACGGGAAGGTTTTCGATATCAGTCATTCGGTTGGGTGGGAGATAAAATGTCAGATGGAGTGATCACTCCTGAAGGGCATGATGGGATGGCTGTGATTTCGCAGAACGAGGACATCATCACTCTCTGTCGCAATCATGAAATCCGTGGTTCCCAAAGCTTCGGTCCTGACGAGATCACTTATGACCGCAAAGCAGGCGGAGGTTGTGCCAATCTTCAGTTTGATATCAATGTTGGTAAATGGTTGAAAAGCTGGACCAGTCTTTCAGGAACCGTGCAGAACTGTGCCGGCGGACCAACACCCTGGGGAACGTGGTTGTCGTGCGAGGAGACCGTCATTGGCCCCAATGAAAGTTTTCGCGATATCCATTATCCACATGAAAAACATCATGGGTGGGTTTTCGAAGTTCCCTCAGAGGGGGCTGCTTCGTTACAGCCTCTGGAAGCTTTGGGGCGTTTTGTGCATGAAGCGTTGGCCATTGATCCGCGGGATGGAATCATCTACGAAACCGAAGACCGTGATACAGCCGGTTTCTACCGGTTTTTGCCTTTTGAGCGTGAGGTTCTCTCGAAGGGGGGAAGTCTGCAAATGCTCAAGATAAAAGGTCAGCACGACTTGAGGACCGGAGCGAAACGCGGTGTCCGATATGATGCAGACTGGGTTGATATTGAAGATCCGGTACGACGCAATACTCCGGGTAAAGAAGATGGGCTTGGCGTATATTCTCAAGGAAAGGAAAAAGGGGCGACGACGTTTGGGCGTCTGGAAGGTTGCTGGTTCGGCGATGGGCTGGTTTATTTCAATTGCACAAATGGTGGCGAAGCGGGATTGGGACAAGTCTGGGCATTCTCTCCTAAAGATCAGATTTTGCAGCTTGTTTTTCAATCACCTGGTCACGATATCCTTGATAGCCCGGACAATTTGACGGTGAGCCCGCGCGGAGGTTTGATTCTTTGCGAAGACGCCGACCTGAAACCGCTGCGGTTACATGCGCTCAGTCGAAAAGGACAACTGCAAACGGTTGCCATCAATAACATTCAACTGAAAAAGGGGCAGTATAACGACCTGGAAGGCGATTTCAGTGGAGGGGAATGGGCGGGCGCCTGTTTCAGTCCCGATGGCAAATGGTTGTTTGTCAATATTCAGGATCCCGGCGTGACCTTTGCTATTACTGGTCCCTGGAATGAATTAGGTGTTTAACCGGAAAATCGAAAGCCGATCAAATCAAGTCCAGCAAATCAGGCTTCTAGTTCCTCCATTGGATCAAAGGGGCTGATTTGTTAATCAGGAACAGTACTTTCCTGGAATGAAAAGCATTTGATTCCGTCGCAGGGGGCATTGCTTTCCTTCAATTCGAGTGAGCCAGGCTTTAAAGCGACTGTACAGAACTGTAAACTGAGATACAGGCTGACAATTCATTTCGCAGCATCCTGGAACAGATTCCGTTGCCTTCCTGAATTAAAATCGCAGTATCTATTTATGTCACTTAAAAACTATATAAAAAATGATTTAGAAGTGCGTTTGCGGAGCGGCCAGGAATTGCCTGCTCAACTGACATTGGAATCGATGGCGTCACATTATCAAGTCAGCTTTTCTCCCGTTCGAATTGCGCTCGCCGAGCTGGTTGATGAAGGGTTGTTGCAGAGGGGCTCCAATCGCAGATTAGAGATCAGTACGGATCAAATCAAACCACTCAAGCGGGGCAAGAAGTCTGATTTACCGGAACCTCCAGCAGATATGTTTGAAGTCATCACAAACGATTTTGTGCAGCTAAGCCTAAAAGGTGAGCCTGTAGATATTCGTGAGGAAGTGACGGCTCAAAAATATAAGATGAGTCGTTCTTCACTGCGGATCATTTTGAATCGTCTGGCGGGTACCGGAATTCTGGATCATATTCCTCGCCGCGGCTGGAGACTCAGGGCTTTTCGCCAGGAGGATATGCAGGCGTTTCTTGAAGTGCGCGAGTTG
>NZ_CALEMX010000506.1 GCF_937910335.1 uncultured Gimesia sp.
CATAAGTTTTCAGTTCCGACTGATATTTTTTCAGTGCGACTTCATACGCGGCCGCGGGGCTTGGCTTCTCTTCTTTTTTGGCCTTGTCATCTTTTTTATCGGCTGGTTTCTTATCAGCAGGTTTTTTCTCTTCTACTTTCGCTTCTTTTTTGTCGGCACCCGTTTTTGCCTTGAGATCGGCGGGCTTTTTGGGTTCTACAGGTTTTTGTGGAGGATCGCCAAGGAATGAAGGATCAAATGAAACAGTAACAAACAGATAACGGCTCGTTTTTAAGGCACTATCATCTGCCTTAGGATCCGCTTTTTTCTCGGGATCTTTGGCAGCTGCTGAGTCAGCCGACTTCTCTTTTTTCTCTTTGGATTTTTCGTCTGCTTTCTTACCACTATCGCCGACTTCGATATCCAGTGCACTTCCAGTGAAAATTTCACCGAAGTAAAGTGAATACACAACACCCTGATTTGTGGCGGCGATGACTTCGCCTTCATTCGAAACCAGTTGCTGATTGCCCTGTGGATCACTGGCCAGTATGAAACCTTTGCTTTGCAGATCTACAAAATCAACAGGATTCAAACGGAGTTGTCCCGATTTTTTCAGCTCCGATGCAATTCCCGTTGGTTTGGGGCGGATGCCTTGAATCTTCAAGTCGTCCAGAGTATTGACCATCTGATTGACGTCAGCGGTATTTACCTTTTCCGTCTCTTTATTCAAACCTTTCAGTTCCCAGGGATCAGTAGACTTTTTACGGGTGAGTGTCGACAGTTCCCGGTTCACAATCCGGCGCTTTCCTTCGTCGATCGAATATTTATTGACAATGATTTCCATCAGTCGATCTCGTTCCACTTTCAGCAGATCCGGTTCAATCCAGTCAGAAAATTCGGAGGAAAGATCGATTTTGAGTTTGGTACGATAGACCGAATCCTCATCGACTTTGCGGACATAGAATTCACCCGCTTGTTCGGGAACGGCTTTACCGATAATAAAATCAACCAGGGGTGTGCCTCCCTCATTCGAGAGAGTCAACCTTTGGCCTCGTCCTTTGAGATTTGTATTTGATTCATCCAGAGGGTCAATCACACCAAAGCGTTCGTGATCACTCTTGCGTCTGCTTTCCAGCGCTCCTCGAACGACGCCTACTACAGAGGCTGCGGTTTCGGCCAGTTCTGCTTCTGCATCTGCCGGATAGCCATGATGCGAAGGGATTTTCCAGACACCATCTTTGAATTCTACATTAAATACTTTCAGAGTGGCAGAATCCTCGTTATAGCTGACGACACGCAACGATCTAGCCTGCGTCGGATCAGCAAATTCAGGATAGAATTCTTCTCCCACGTTTTCATAGCCTGTCAACACAGTGGGTTGAGATGTTCTATCGGCTACGAAAGCGGCAATTAAGGCAGCGACAGCAATACCTACGTAGGTCAGTGTTCTGGTCGTTTCATTCATGGCAAACGAGTTACTCAAAAACAGTGGTTTAAATGGAATTCCAACAGGACGCAGTTCAGTATTTCTCTCTTAACAGCTGACTATTTATTTACTCGCCGGTCAGGCGAAATATTCTGGTTTTCATTTTTCAGGCTGAAAAACAGGAAACAGATACCTAACAGAATTGCCGGGAAGGGAGGCACGAGAATCGCATACCAGCGGATACGGTCTTCGATTTCGCGAATCTGGCGTTCTGTCCGGGCTTTAATTTTCTCAATCTCTTGCTGCTTTTCCCGTTCTATCTTGGCTTCGTCAACTTCCAGTCGTCGACTTTCATTTTCCTCAGCCATTCGAAGCATGATTTGTTTCGTGCGAGTATCGAGTGTTTTATTCTGTTCGATTTTCTCGCGTTCCGCTTTCAGGCGGTCACGGGCTTCCTGCAGTTTCGCATCTGCCGTTTCTGTTGCTTTTTCCCGTTCTTCATTACGTTCTTTCACGAAGACTGATGTTTCGCGCTCGACAAGTGTCAGAGTGCGGTGTTTTTCACGACGTTTTCGCAGTGCGATGTAAGAGTCATCGCCCGCCAGTTGATCAACACAATTTAACAAAAACGTGACGTTATCAATTTTCAAGCCAAATGCCTGGCGTTCACGGATATTGAATAACTCATTGGAAATCAGGTCCGCATCTGCGACAAAAATGACATTAATATCTTTCTGTTTTGACTTGGGAGTGGAAGTGATATGTGCCGCCAGTACGTGTGCATCGGTGTCAATCACACGTGGTGGATCTTGTGCAATTCGGACGGAATTGAAAAACGGACTGGTAATTTCACCCCAGTCCAGCAGCCCGGAATTCGGACCGGTTCTCAGTAACGGTTCAAAATTCAAATCCCGATCTTTGCGGGGACGAATGCTCCCGGGGAAGAATGTCAATATTTCCTGCAGTCCGCTCGTGATATTGCTGTTCAAACTGAAGGCGCTGCGCGTCCCACTTTTAGGAGTGATGAAAATCAACTCAGGTCGCACCACTTCGGCAAATTCCGGGTGCGGATTAAAATAGTCAAATACAACTTCACCATTGTTCCAGGCAATTTGTAATACATTCAGCAGCGAAGTCAAACGCCCTTCATCTGCTTTAGGTGTCGGCGGCGGTTGCCGCATACCCATCATGCCACCACCGGGACTTGGTTTCGGCATCCGTGGGGCACTTTGAATTCCTCTTCCCCCACCAAATACCGGGAGAGGGTCATCGCAGATCAGCGTGGGTTTTCCTTTTTTCACATAGTCTACCAGATTCTTCAACTGCGGCTGGGTCAATGAAGAGGGCAGAACCGCAAGCAGGACATCGTACTCCGTATCACTGATCGGGGAGTCGGGAGAAACCGATTGTACCCGATACTGTTTCTTTAATTCAGTGACAATCAGCCACGAAGGTTGATTCCCGCCGGCGGCCATGTCAAATCCACCAAAAATCTTGGCGTCGGTATTTAAAATACCCACGGTCAGGCGGTCATCTTTGGAGACAGTACGGATGGAACGTGTCAATTCATATTCGATGGGGGTTCCCACATTGAAGAAGGGGATTACGACTTCATCGGTGCCGCTTTTGACAACTGCTCCCATGAAAATTGTATCGACAAATGCCCGTCCGCCACGTTCGGTTTGAACGCGTTCTGCGGTGATATTCAACAGGCGGGCTTCTTCCTCTTCCTTACTGAAAGGAACAACTTTCACAAAGCGAACCTGCAATCTTTTACCACCCATCTGATCGTATTCACGCAGCAGTCCGATTAACCGCTTGCGAATGGGTACGTATTCTCGAGAAACCTCCGGACTGATGAACGCTTCAATTGTAATCGGATTCTTTTTATCAATTTTGCCAATCAAATCTTTTGTGGTTTGTGACAGACTGAATACTTTTTCCTGGGTCATATCAATCCGGCTGCTGCCATAAGAGACAATCACGTTGACACTGATCAGAATCACTACCAGAGAGATCGTACGAACCAGGTATTGCAGGCCCATTGAACTCTGTACCTGAGCACTCCAGTGCCTGCGGGTAATCAGAACCTGATTTAAATATAACATCATGATTGCCAGGGAAGTAAAATAGAGAATCGCTCCCAGAGGCAGCACTCCCGTGCCAAAATCCTGAAATTGCATTACGAGACTCAGGCTTTGAATCAACTTGCTTGAGGGAGCAATGAGACCGATGAAGATCGGTACGGCGCAGATGGCGGTTCCCAATACAAAGGCAACCGTTGTGCTGCTGGTTAATGCGGAAGCAAACATACCCGCGGCCAGTAAGGAGGCACCGGCCAGCCAGTAACCAAAAAATGTTGCAAACATTAATCCGAGATCAGGATTACCGATACGCCATAACACAAAAACATGCGTGACGGAAAACAATAGTGCAATCGTGTAAACGGCGAGTACTGAGAAGAATTTGCCTAGTAATATCTCAACATCGGAAGCCGGCAGCGTAAATAGCAGCTCATCGGTCCCCAGCTTTTTTTCGTCTGCCCAGACTCCCATCGTAATCGCCGGGATAATGAACAACAGAAGTAAAGGAAACCAGGTTGTCAATTGATCCAGATTCGCCAGATTGTTCGCGAAAAATTGCTGATTAAAGGCAGCAAAAGCACCAGCGACAACGAACACAACAATAAACAGATAACCCAGCACGCCGGAAAAGTAGCTTTGTACGTTTCGCTTGAAGACGGCCAATACAACGTTATTCCGCAACATAATGGAAGAGTCCTTACGACAGCTTTATTTTGAATCAAGAACAGATCTAATAACAGATATTACGCGTGTGTCAGTTTATGGAAACTTGTTTCCATATCATCCTGAGTCGTGCCCAGCTCATCTACAGAGCCATCAAACACAACCAGGCCCTGATTGATCAGGATCACTCGGCTGCAGACCGCTTTGACTTCCTGCAGAATGTGTGTAGAGAGTAAAATAGTCTTTGTCTTCCCCAGGTCGCGAATCAAGTCGCGCATGGTTTGATTCTGATTCGGGTCTAATCCGCTCGTTGGTTCGTCCAGAATTAAAATATCCGGATCATGCAGCAGTGCCTGTGCCATCCCCACACGTTGTCTGAAACCACGCGATAATTTTCGAATTGGCTTTTTCCAGACACTACTCAGGTCGCATTTATCCGAGACAAATTCAAGTCGATTACTGAGTTCCGCACTCGACATCCCACGCACACTTCCAGCGTATTTCAAAAATCCCTGAGGCGTCATCTCTTCATACAGTGGACCGTTTTCAGGTAGATAGCCGAGTTTCTGGCTGGCTTCGATACGATGGGTACTCATATCAAATCCGCCGACAAGGGCACGACCTTCACTAGGTGAAAGAAAACCGGAGAGCAGTTTCATTGTGGTTGATTTTCCTGCACCGTTGGGGCCCAGAAAGGCGGCAACCTGACCTCGGGGTACGGAAAATGTCACATCTTTTGTTGCAGTGAACTGGCCATAGAATTTGCTCAATCCGATGGCTTCGATCATCTCCCGCTGCGAAGAAGCTACTGGCTTCTCCGTAGAAGATTGCTGAACCTGTTCCGACATTGCAATAAAACTCCCGATGATTTTCTCGTGGGTGGATTCAACAGAATAGAGTGAATGCTGAAGGTCTAAACTGAAGTTCTCTATTTTTCAGTCAGATAACAGCAAACTCACTGAACATGTCCATTTTTAACTTGAAGCTGCCTAAAATACAACAAAGGGGGAGAGTACGTTTTGAGTTACCCGGATCTTCTTTGGTTTCATGCTGATGTAAATCAGGGGGCCAAAGGACTGTAGACTGATGCGAATTAAGGTGATTTCGATCAGCCAGACGCTGGGGAAACAATCAATATTCTCATATGATGACTCACCCTGATATCCTGAAAAAAGGCGGGTTCATGACTCTCTTCAGAATAAAATAATTTTGAATTCAATGAAAATCAAGTTCAAGATTAAAAAAAACGGCTTATGTCAGGCAAGACACAAACCGTTAATTTTCAGCGGGTTACTCCACTCTTTCTTCTTCTGCTTCTAACTGTTCAAAGAATTTTTGAACCTGATATTTCGCTTCCAGTTCCTGACTCCACTCGAAGTTCGTCTGCTGTTGCTCATTTTGAGCCAAAGGCAGATAGGGAGAGAAAAAGAAGAAGAGGTCAGTTTTCAAGAATTCCTGATACATGGCGGTCACGCCACCAGGCGTCGAAGGAATTCGATTCATCACTTTCACAACATAGCAGACCGATTTGTCTACATTCATGGCCGTGCCTGCTTCCCCATTGTTCAGATTATCAAAAATCTGTTCCATCAAGTCGTTACCCGCACCATCGATGGCGCTGATAGTGGATAACTCGGGACGAGGCATTGAGAACGGGTTACTCGCGCCAGCGGTCGAGGTGCGCATCCAACTGAACGATTCGGTTGTCTGAGTCGAAAGCGTCTCTCCCTCTTTTTTCCCAGTAACGGTTTGCCCTTTCAAAGCTTCAGGCATTGGTTTATCACCCGCGTCCGTAATCAGCTTTTGCAATGCTTCAGCCCGTTTTAATGCAAGCGGTCTGGCACGCTCCAGTTTCATCTGATCGGTGATGAGCTGATCAATTTTAGGATCATCAAATTTGGGAATCATGGCGTCGATATGTTTGACTTTCCAGTAGCCCAGCAATGCACTGGAAAATGAGTCTTCCGCTTCATAGGCCGTGTAAAGCAGCTCGACGGGTGTCTCGAACAGTTGTTCAATGGCAGTTCTCGGCTGCGCTGCAAATTGATTCAGCGTCGGCTCTTTTGCTGTTCCCAGAGGGTATTTCTCTGACTCTTCCATTTCCTGGGCCGACATCAGAGGCGTGATATTGTAGATCAACTGATGCTCGGTAGCATATTTTTTTAACAGCGCCGTGACCTCTTTGGGGGTCGGAGGCGCCACACCCTCTTCAGCAGGGCTTGTAATTCGATAGGTAAGATCATTCATATAGATCAGAGCGGTTGAGATCTTTTTCTTCATCAACGCCAGCGTACGTTCTCTCAGCAGTTGATCACGAATTTCACTTTTCAGATCATCATTTAACGGACGATACGGTTCGAGCGGCGCTGGTGCTGTTGTGGGAGTCCCCGGTTTTTTCTCTGCCCCCGGTTTTTTCTCTGCCGATGATGCACCAGGTTTGGAGGCCTTCACAGGAGCGTCAGCAGGCTTTTCATCCAGAAGTGAGACAAACGTAGTGAAATCAGATTCCAAAGCACTCGATTCTTCTTTCTTCTTCTCGGTCTTCTTCTGAGGTGCCTCCTTCTTTGGAGTCTCCTTTTTGGGAGTTTCCTTTTTGGGAGTTTCCTTTTTGGGAGTTTCCTTTTTGGGAGCTTCCTTTTTTGGAGCTTCTTTTTTTGGAGCTTCTTTTTTTGGTTTTATTTTCTGACCGGATGTCGGCTGAGGTTTTGCGGGAGCCGCTGGTTTCTTTTCGGTTTTTTCAGGCGTGGCTGAACTAACCGGCTTGACCGCTTCTATGGGCTGATCCAATGAGGGTCCACCTGGTGCCTGCATGTCAGGCGAATCAGGAATCGGGTTATTTTTGTAGAGGCGTTCCTTGTTGTCTTCGTAAAACGTTTTGATTTCGGCATCAGTGACTGGCGGAACCAGTTTTTCTGTTTCTTCAAAGTCAACCAGTAAATATTCAACTTGCACCTTTTGTGGCTGTCGTAATCCGGGTGAGCCGGGGCTTTTCTCATTTCGAAACACACTTTTGTAGTTTTCGAAAAATGCTTTCTTTTCCACTTCAGTAGGGGCGGCAACCTCGTCTTCAAAGGCTTTTACCGGTAGAGCCACCAATTCAAGTTCTTCGCGTACATTGAATTTTTTGTAGAAGTTCCAGTACTGATCGGGGGTCAGTGAAACTTCAGGCCTAAGCATTTGAAACGCGAGCCGGGCCTGGATTTGATCCCTGAGAACATCATAGATCTGTCCTTCCGTCACCCGCATGGTCTGACAGGTCTTCTGGAAAGCATTTTTGCTGAGTTTATTATTTGTGTAGCGGGAAATATATTGAGTGACTGTCTCATCAGAAACAATCAGATTCATTTTTTCCGCTTCTTTGCGGAACAGAAATTCAAGGATGATATCATCTTCAGTATTCCGGCCAAAACCAAACAGAGCGCCACGTGGAGGTTGGGCGCGTTCCTGTTCTTCCTCGGGCAATGATGCGTAATAAGTCCTGCTGACAAACTGATTGGCTATCTGCCGATTTTTGACGAGGTCATTATATTCCCTGATGTCGATGTTGCCCGCAGTACTCGTCACAACCGTCGCAGCACCCTGGCGAGGCATATTCATATAACCCACAAAGAAACCGATAATGATTCCGAAGACCGCGAACTGTGTTCCCTTTCCACGGTCTTTTCCGAGGTACCAGAACAGAGGTCCGAATACCAGCATTCCCAAAATTGGCGGAATCTGCTCGGGTTTCAACTGATCCATGACGATAAACGCAAACATGGCCAGGATGGTGAGCGGAACCATTAATACTTTTTGTTTTTTACGAAACAATTCCAGTGGCGAGGCCATTCTGTTTCCTTCTTCAGTCTGCAAGTCGATTAAAATCGATTTCCGGTAGCAAAAATGTGGTGTCAGCGAGCTTCAATTGAGGGGATGTCCGCTGTTCGTATCTTCCCATTGGAAAAGAGTTTTCCGTTTATTTCATGTGTTGTAATTTATTCCGGTCGTTCATGAAAGTCATCTCTCAAAGAATCCTGCTGTTTCCGGCTTGTTCTTTCCACGAAAAGTCCCCCCTTTCAAGGCAGAATCAGAGGTGAAAAAAATAAATACAGCCTTGACAGAGACTTTTGTGGCGGTTATGGATTGCCGAGATAAAGTTATCAAACGGATTCATACAACGATTCAAAATACATGCAAATTTGCAAAAGTTGAGCTGCATATTGTAGCCAGCATGACTTTGGTGACAAGGTTTAGGTCGATTTCTCAGGAAGGGCAGGTCTGGTGGCAAAGAAAAAGCTAAAAGCATTGGTGATCGTTGAGTCACCGGCCAAAGCCAAGAAAATCGGCGGCTATTTAGGTAGTGACTATAAGGTTCTGGCCAGTATGGGGCACGTTCGTGATCTACCGACCAAGGCCTCAGATGTCCCGACGGAATTCAAGAAAAAACACAAATGGGCCACATTAGGGGTCAATGTCGAGTCAGAATTCGAGCCTTATTACCTGGTTCCCCAAGACAAGAAAAAAACCGTCAAAGAACTCAAAGACGCTCTGAAGGATGCTCAAGAGCTGATTCTCGCGACGGACGAAGACCGCGAAGGCGAAAGCATCGGCTGGCATTTGGCCGAATTACTAAAGCCTAAAGTACCTGTAAAACGGATGGTTTTCTCGGAAATCACCAAAGAAGCCATTCAGGAAGCCATTGCCAATCCGCGTGACCTTGATTTGAATCTGGTCTCTGCTCAGGAAACGCGTCGGGTGCTGGATCGCTTGTATGGATTTACATTAAGTCCACTGTTATGGAAAAAAATTGCACGAGGACTGTCTGCCGGACGTGTACAGTCAGTCGCGGTTCGGATTCTGGTACAGAGAGAACTCGAGCGACTCGCCTTTCGCAGCGGTACCTATTGGGATTTGAAGGCACTGCTCAAAACTTCCGAGGGAGCCGAATTTGATTCGATGTTAATGACCGTTGGCGGGAAAAAAATTGCCAGCGGTAAAGACTTCGATGAATCAACGGGCAAGCTCAAAGAGGGTTCCGATGTCTTACTGTTAAACGAACAGCAGGCGGAAGAGTTGCTGGAACGAGTAAATAAATCGGACTGGAAGGTGACTTCGGTAGAGCAACGTCTGCAATCGCGTAAGCCACCAGCTCCGTTTACTACCAGTACATTGCAACAAGAGGGGAATCGCAAGCTGAACATGTCAGCTCGTGAAACCATGCAGGTTGCCCAGCGGTTGTATGAAGATGGTCATATCACTTACATGCGTACCGATAGTGTCAATCTTTCGAATGAAGCAGTGTCTGCATCGCGTGAGCGTATCGAAGATTTATATGGTAAAGATTATCTCAACCCGGAGATCCGCCGCTTTGATACGAAATCCAAGGGCGCGCAGGAAGCACACGAAGCGATTCGTCCCGCTGGAAAATTAATGAAAACCGCTGATGAAATTGGCCTGAAAGGGCAGCAGGGTAAATTATATGCAATGATCTGGATGCGAACGATGGCGACACAGATGGAAGAAGCCAGATTACGTTTTCAAACAGTCACAATCACAGCCGACAATGCCGAGTTTCGTGCTACAGGACGACATGTTGAATTTCCCGGTTTCTTCCGCGCTTATGTGGAAGGTGTTGATGATCCAGAAGCCGCTTTAGATGACAGCGAATCTGTCTTGCCACCTTTGGAAGAAAATCAGGCGCTGGAAGCCAGTCAGGTTGACCCTCTAAAGCACGAAACCAAACCGCCCGCACGCTATACGGAAGCCACTATCGTTCGCAAAATGGAGAGTGAAGGAGTAGGACGTCCCAGTACTTATGCTTCCATTATCGGAACAATCCAGGACCGCGGCTATGTGAATAAGGTCGGCAGTCAGCTTGTGCCCACATTTACTGCGCTGGCCGTCACGCGGTTGCTCGAAAAGTTTTTTCCGAATCTGGTCGACTTGCAGTTTACCGCAGCCATGGAACAGCAACTGGATGACATTGCCGTCGGTGAAGGGGACCGGTTACCTTATCTCAATCAGTTCTATCGCGGGGAAGCAGGCCTGGATGAACAGGTGAAGGCCAAAGAAGAGACCATCGATGCACGGGAAATCTGTACCTTGAATCTGGATGGGATCGAGTCGGCGGTACGCGTTGGTCGCTATGGCCCTTACGTGACAGATGGAGCAGAAGAAGATCCCATTTCCGCATCTATTCCTGAGAATATCGCACCCGCTGATCTCACGAATGAACTGGCAGAAAAATTAATTCGTCTGAAAAGTGAGGGCCCGAAATCACTGGGCATGCATCCTGAAGAAAATACACCGATTTACAAGTTATTCGGTCCGTTTGGCCCTTACCTGCAACTAGGGGATGTCATTGAAGATGGACCCAAGCCCAAACGAGTAAGTATCCCCAAGACCGTCGATCCCGATGATGTTAGTTTCGAACTGGCGCTGAAATATTTAAGTCTGCCTCGCGGATTAGGTGAGCATCCCGAAACCGGCAAGAAAGTAAACGCGGGCATCGGTCGCTTCGGCCCTTATGTCCTGCACGACAAAGTTTACAAGTCACTGGCGAAGGAAGACGATATCCTGACAATCGAGTTGCCCCGCGCTGTGGAATTGTTAAAGCAGGCACGACAGCGGAGTGCGCCCACCCCCATTCGTGACCTGGGAAAACATCCGGAAGACGAAGAGCCAGTTGCAATTTTCGATGGTCGTTATGGACCCTATGTCAAACATGGCAAAATCAACGCCACCATTCCCAAAGGCTACGAAGTCGAGAATGTAACCATGGAGCTGGCAGTAGACTGGCTTGAACTCAAAGCGGCGAAAACAGGAGCCAAGAAAAAGGCAACTAAAAAGAAGGCGGCTGCAAAAACAACGAAGAAAGCAGCAGCCAAGAAAACCACAAAAAAAGCAGCTGCAAAAAAGAAGACGACCAAAAAAGCGCCAGCGAAAAAGAGCACTAAAAAGAAGACGACAAAAAAGAAGGCTGCCAAGAAAGAAGAGACTGAAGAATAATCGGCAGTTCAAGTTCAGGCAGACGCTTTGGATTGGTCCTCTTGGTCCATCGGCGTTTCCATTGTTTCCTGAAGCTCTTCGTTTTTGTCTCTCTCGATATCTGCTGCTTCAACTTCTTGATCATTCAGATCAAACTCCTCAATTAACTCGCGGCGGCGCATTGTTACCTTGCGATCAAATTCTGAGAGCACATCCAGCGCGCGGTCACGTGAAGTCACTAAGCCAATAATCAGATAATGAGTAATCGCGACTCCATAACAGACCCAACCTACTGTATCGACGGCGATAGCAGCCAGGATGGCGAAGACGGGAGAGGACCGGTTGATATGCTGGCAGACAACACCCTTCAGAATGGGCCTCCATTTTTCTCTCAACTCACGAAAAATGCCGTACTTTTTTGATAGCGTTAGCTTGGGTGGACCAGGGTGAATAATCGAAAATAATTCCTGATCAGGCATCGCTTCGATCACACCTATGGCCAGCATAATTCGAAAACCCATCAAAACCCAGCCTTCCGTTCCCTGGAGACTCATGGGAACCCAGCCAAACAAAGCTGCCTCCATATTGGCGGTCGCTGCCAAGAGTAATAAGGAACCGCGAAACCACTGTTCGAGGTCTTTTTCCAGCTCCGCGTCAATCTCTTGAACACGAACGACCTTCTTAAGAATCAGATGGAATATGGGGATGGCAATCAAACCGATAAAGAAACGTGTTAAGGGCTTTAACAGGTTTCTAAAATAGGGATTGGCAAACAGGATTCGAAAAAATCCACCCACAATAGTTCCTAACTGATCGAAAGGTATAAACACGAATTTTACTCCCTGATTGACTAAACGAAATCGGTTCAATCAGGGATCAAAAAAAACCACCAAAGAATCAGGTCTTTCAGAGCAGTGGTGCCTCTATTATGCCTCAAAATGCAGGTATGAAACAAGCCAGAAGATTCACATTGGAATTACCAGCGGATTCGTTCATAAAGCTGTAGTAAACGCTGGCCACGGTTTGGGTTGAGTTGTTGCACATAAGCCACACGACCGCGCAGATGGCTGGCGAAATCAGGATGTTGTTCCCGGTTTTGGCTAACAGGTCCCGAACGAATACAATTCGTAAGTATCGCTTTGAGGAGATCGAATTCTTTACGCGGGACATTCGGATGTTCGTTGACCACAACGCCTGTCACTTTCTGCTGTTGATTATTTCGCAACACACGTCTTTTTGAATGATTTACCTGGAATCGCTCCGATCGGATGATTTGCTCCACGAGTGGAATAAAGACACGCAACGAACGCAAAAACTGATCTGATCCGGAAAACGTCAAATCGTCGGCATAGCGCGTGTAGTCGGCACCAAAAGAACGTGCTAATCCTGAAAGTCTGATATCCAGTGAAAAGGCCGACAGGTTGGCCAGTGCAGGGGATGTGGAAGCACCTTGCGGCAGATGACGCGACAGATAGGGATAAAGCGGGCGCAAGCTTCCATCAGGAAACGGCATGCTCATGGGCACTGCCGAAGTTGTCAGTCGTGCCAGACAAATCGCTGCTTCACGACAATAACCCACACTGCGGAAAATGGAAACGACACGCGAAAATTTGACACTGGTATAAAAATTCTCCAGATCAAATTTGACGACAACGCGTTTTCCCACATGAGGCCGCGCGTTGGTGACGGGGGAATGACCGGTGATAAATCCGTGTGCCGCAGAATGCACGGGGATCTTGCTCAGTAACTCCTGCAGGATCTGTTGCTGTGCAATTTTCAAAAAAGGTTTGGGGGCTTCTATCAGCCGAAAACCATTTCGCTTGGGTAGCCAGTGATAAGCATAGTGCGAATCACCGACATCATCCGGCCGATCAAACTGATTAAACCGATGCGTCAACCAGGCCAGTTTTCCCAGCGGGATATCCAGCCATTGGGAAAGTTCAAGCGGTGTGCGAAATTGAGGCAGATTGTACCGATCTAGCTTTTCAACATCACTATCCCGCGTCATATCAAAATAATGACCCGTTCGAGATCCATAACGGGCAAGTTCGTGCGGCGGAGAGGAAACTTCTATCGTTTCAGGTATCTCAGCTTTATCTCCACTTTTGTAGCGAAACGGTTTGAGACGTGGTTTACGGGCAGCGCGCGAACGCTCGATACGTCGCTCTGGTTGCCCGGTTTCAGAAGGGGTAACTGAACGATTAGATGGTGAACCAAACAAGAGCTGGCGTAAAAATTGAAATAAACCCATTCAGAAATCCTGTTATCAGGTTGATGGATCTGATTACCTGAAAAATATTGAAAAGATAAAATGGCCAGCGGGCCGCACAACCGATCCTGTGACGAAGTGTTGCTACGATAAAAGTCTATCGTTGCGACACTTCACATGTCGTTGCATAGTCAATTCTTCTCCCGCGGGGTGTCCCCGCAGTACTCTGAGTGATCCGTCAGGATTCAGTCAGAGTCAGAACTTGTGCGACCCACTGCCCATCAAGACTGCAAATCGTATCCGTTTCGTGAGATGCGTCAATGTTAAGTCTGGGGGTTAAGTCAGGGGAATCTGGAGAAAGCCTGTTTTTTCTGACTCAATTTGATTACTGTAAACGCGTCAGATAAAAACGGAGAGATTAATGCCCCACCAGAAGAGGTCTGATCTGCAATTGCCCTGGTTTCAAGACCAAGATACAGTGCGAGCAGAATACAAAATTTAGAGAACATATTCGAGTCTGTTTTGCTGAAACCGAATACAGAAAGTTTGATCGATGCTGGGAAATGTGAATCCCACAGAATTTGATTTGCGGTTTTCCCTGTTCGGGATTCCCGTGCGCGTACACCCACTCTTTTGGGCAGTGTCGGCTTACATGGGCTGGAGCCCTAATGATATCAAAATGACGTTCATCTGGATTGCCTGTGTCTTTGTCTCCATACTAGTGCATGAACTGGGACATGCGATCATGGCAAAACACTATGGCTGGCCTCCGGAAATCGTTTTGTATCACTTCGGCGGACTGGCTATGTTTCAGCCTTATTCAGGCATGACAACGCAGCGTTCGATCATCGTGTCAGCCGCAGGTCCCTTGGCCGGTTTCGGGTTGTTAGGCGCAGTCATGTTTTTCAAGTTCTTTTACAACAGGTATGGTCTTTGGGATAACTTGAGCCAGCAGGCATCCTTTTATGTTAGTAATACATTTCACTACTTGTATTTCATCAACCTGTATTGGGGGTTGATCAATCTCGCACCGGTTCTACCGCTGGATGGGGGGCACATCTGCGAAGATATCTGTAAGGCCGTTAAACGGAATGGTGGCGATGTCCTGGCGATTCAAATCTCAATGGTGGCAGCCGGCGGCCTTGCCTTTTATTTCTTTAAGTCAGACTTTCGGTTTGCCGGCATCATGTTCGCTTTGTTCGCCTTCTTCAACTTCCAGGCGTACCAAAATCGCAACAATGTCTGGTAGCGGACATTCATGACCCTGCTTAGAATCCTAAGCCGTCACCGTTCAGTTCAGCGGTTTTTACCGTTCCGTCAGTAATATTAAACATGCCGGGATAAGAGCGTTTCCACTTTTTGTTCGGTCCCGGGCAATACTGTCGGCCATTACCTTCAATCGCAGCGATGGACGGAATACGGGCCGCCAGACTGGCCGAATGTAAGAAGGAATAACCACAGCAGGTTAAATCCTGCACACAGAGAAACATATCAAATTTCTGGGCAGCTGCACCCAAAAACAGCGATTCGGTTTGGCCTTTGCAGGCTTTCAAAGCAACGCCCGAATAGCCGAGATCACGGCTGAGCAACAGCGATTCATAATCTACCAGCGATTCATCGATTACGACAGGTTTGATTTTAGCCGCTTCATGCATTTTGTTTTCAGGGTTGGCTTTGAGATCACGATTTGTAGGTTGTTCGATGTACTGCACTCGATCAAAGGCAGCCGGCGTTTGTTCGCGCACTTTGTTCAGAAAGTCGAGTACATAATCTACGTTTTCACATTTCTCATTGAAGTCCAGCGAGTAAAACCAGGTATCGTTTCGACGTTCACCCTGTGCTTTGACAGCTTCATTTTCAACAGCAATCACGCGGCTGATATCCCAGTCCAGATTGTCACCGGAGAGTTTGATTTTCAGATGCGTCAGTCCGTCCGCTTTAATCCACTCACCCAGTGTTTCCGGCAGCCCGTCATTAATGCGTTCAGGGATATCCGCTTCGGTGATTGGATCCAACGCACCTACAAGATGGTAAATTGGAAGTGACGGCTTGGGATCTCTTAACGTGTATTGGTCCAGATATTCCCCTTTGAATTGATCATCCAGATACTCTTCCAGATCGTGAGTCATAAATTCTTTTGAAAGACCATTATAACTGTTGATATGATTCGCACGTCCGAACCCATCATGAATCGCGGCATCCAGGGGACTCGATGCAACCAGTTGCGCCAACTCAGGAATTTCTTCCTCCAGGCCTAATCGCTTCGAAAGTTTTTTCGCCATGAAATGGTATTCAGCAGAAATATGATACATCAAATCAATCGGATGCGCAATTTCCGGACAGATATTGGCAATATCAACTGCTTCCTTCAGAAATTCGATCATGGCTTTCAGACCGTCTTCCGGACTGACGACTGAAGAAGGCCAGGCCCAGATATTACCGGCTGGCATACTCCCGATTCCAATACCCTGTTTTCCACTCCGCGTTTCAACAACGACTTCCACATTGAGCAGAACACTGCTGTCCATCACCCGCCCACCAAACTTCAGCGGTGTTCGAAAAGGGACTTCTTCTGTGGAAAATTTTGCCTCAACAATTTTGATATCTGTTGACTTGGGCATTGGTCTTTCATTCTTCCTTTATATAACAAGGCTTAACTGTAAAAAAGCTCATCTGTATTTGATTGTCATCTTCTAAATTTCAATTTTATAACCATTGCGCTCAATCTTCAAGAAACGAATGAGAATCATTCCTGCTTGGCGAAAAACCCTGAAAAAACAGTTTTTCTATTTTATTTATGGGCACGAATGTGTTAAAGACCTCTGAACGCTGCCTGGATCGACATGAATCCTGCTCAAAAATCTGCTCATAATGCACAACTCTATCAGCCAGCGACTGCAAACAGGACTGCAGATTCTCACCGACTCCATAAACAGTGCAAATTGGCGAACCGGGATGAATTGTCGTATCCGAACAGGGGATGTCGGCACTTTCGGGGATTTGATAGAGATGATCAGTACTGAAAGACTTCCAGCCAATTTTCGGTGTTTTCACTTTCGAAGCAGCATAGAGAATTCCTTTGGAAATGAGTGGATTTCGCCGTTTTTCGGACAGAACAAGTTCGCTTTGTAGTTGTTCGAGAGCATTTTTGCCAGTCTGAGTATCATCAAACGAGCGACAGGCGGCGAGATGCCAATGGAGCAGTGGCAGGCAATATTGAAGTTCAAACAGTTCTGTCAGAGCCGTGTAGCGGGGATTGACCTCATTGAGCCATATCTCATTTTCCTGTTCCGGATTCAGTAGGAAATCACAACCAAAAATTCCCTGAATTTGACAATGCTGCGATATCGTTTGCCCCGTTTCTTCAAGTAATTCTTTCAACCAGGAAGCTACAGGGGAGAGAGTGACGCCGCCACAAAATTGAAAGGGGTCAGCATGAAAGGCAGAATTTCCAATGAACTGCAGGGAAACTCCGACAAGAACGGTGGCTTGCTGAAACGAAATAAACAACGCAGAAAGGGGAATTCCCGGTTCGTAACGTTGCAGATAACAGTTTTCCTGGATTGAATGAGTAGAGGCATGAGAATCAGCGAACTGGATTCCAGCCCCGGCTGCACCCTTGAACGGTTTAGAAAGCCATTTTTCTGTTTCGCTAAATAATGAACCAGCGGGAAGGCAAGGGGCTGCTTGAATTCTGCTCTGCGAAAGTATCTGTTCCAGTAAAAACGGATTCCGGGCGCGCTCCAGAACGTTCGAATCACAGCCTCTCAGCAGATGTTTCTGGCTGATTTGGCCGATGAATTCTGGCTGATTTTCCATCGCCCCGGTATAGATCCAATCCAGCGGCGGGTATTGCAAAAGTGTCTCGATCCAGTCAGAGCTGACAGCGGTTTTGGGAATCACTTCCGCGATCTCAAGCAAGTCCGAGTCTGCATATTGATCTACGCAGACAGGTCGAAAACCGGCTCTTAACGCGGAAAATGCAGCGGCACGCGTACTGGCACCCACAATCAGTAATTGAGGATTCTCTGGAAAATCGGTTTGATTTTGTTTGTTCATAAGACCGTGTACTGGTGGAATTTAATAATAATTTTAGGAGGATTTAGTCTGATTACCAGCCAATTACTGGCAATCCTGATCTTAAATTGTTATTACTGAAAGCAGGCTACGAATGATCCAAGGCGAACCTGACGACAGTTTGTTTCGCCGTCCCTCTAGGACTGCGGTATTCATGATCTGTTTTAATTTTATGCGCGATGCATAATTGTGAGAACCTAATCCAAAATGGAGAACGAAGAATGTCAATGTTTGTCGGTGAGTCACTTGTAGGCGAAGGTAATGAAGTTTCTCATATCGATTTGTTGATTGGTGACAAAAATGGTCCCGTCGGAGCAGCTTTTGCAAACGCTCTGTCCAGCCAGAAAATGGGTCATAGCAACTTATTAGCGGTATTATCACCAAATCTGGCTGTGAAGCCAGCAACTGTCATGGTGACTAAGGTCACAATCAAAGGTGCGAAACAGGCCGTTCAGATGTTTGGACCTGCTCAGTACGCCGTCGCAAAAGCAGTTGCCGACAGTGTAGAAGCCGGAGTCATTCCCAAAGACCAATGCGAAGATCTGGTCATTGTCTGTGGCGTCTTCATTCACTGGGAAGCGGATGACGATAAGAAAATCTTCGATTACAACTACGCAGCCACCAAAGAAGCAATTGCTCGTGCCATGAGCAATGAACCTTCTGTTGATGAAATGCTTGCTAAGAAGAGTGAAGCTACTCACCCCTTCTACGCTGGTTGAAATTTCTGCAGAGGTGCAAAGATCGAAATCAAACCCCTGTTCATTCAGAGCAGGGGTTTTTTTACAATTTTAACAATTCACGCTTTGGGTGAGTGTTTGAACTATCATGAAAAAAATTCTGATTCAACTGGACACGGATGCGCAACCCAGCACTTTTGATCGTGTGGTCGCCGTCGATGCGGATGTCGATGAACTGCTGAGTTATGGCGGAATCACGCCCGAAAATGTGGAATCCCTGGTACATGGTGCGATGTTTACTCGTGGGCCGCAAGATCTGCATCATACTGCCATTTTTGTCGGAGGCAGCAATGTCAAACAGGGAGAATCACTCTTTCAACGCATTCAGGAAACATTTTTCGGTCCGGTACGCGTTTCGGTCATGATGGATTCAAACGGTTCTAACACAACCGCGGCTGCTGCTGTATTGGCGGCGGGAAAACATCTCGATTTTTCTGAAACGACAGCACTGATTCTAGGCGGAACCGGTCCGGTAGGACAACGTGCGGCACAACTGCTGGTAAAACGTGGTGCGAATGTAATCCTCGCATCCCGCTCGGAAGAGCGTGCTCAAGCAACCTGTGATGCAATTGCGAACACCATCGAAGGCGCAAAACTCAAGGCGCTTTCGTTAAAAGATCATAAACAGATTGAAGAAGCCAACCGGGAAACGAATCTCATCATCGCCGCCGGCGCAGCGGGAATCAAACTCATACCCGCGCCATGCTGGAAGCCGATGAAACAACTCAAAGTGGTCATTGATCTCAACGCGGTTCCTCCGGCAGGCATTGAAGAAGTCGACGTGATGGACAAAGCAACCGACCGGGATGGTATCCTCTGTTACGGGGCGATCGGAATAGGTGGCACCAAAATGAAAATACATAAAGCCGCCGTCCGTAAGCTCTTCGAAACGAATGATCTCTTACTTGATACGGAAGAAATTTATCAAATCGGCGCTGATCTTAAAAAGTAAATGAGATTCGGGAATGGCGGAACAGAAACGATTCAACTTGCATTGTCTGAATCGGACTCGATACAATGAGCCTGCACGAATTCTGTTTAAAAATGCACTTTTCAGGTTGTACTGAAGAGAGAACCGAGAATCCCGGACACGTTCTATGATAGACGACGCCACCATTATGAAACGCATCTGCGCAGGAGAATATCTTCTGTTCGATGAGTTAGTGTTGCGCTATCGCGATCGATTATTGAGATTTGCCTGGAGTAAATACGGCAACATCTCGGCGGCAGAAGATCTGGTGCAGGAAGCATTTTTATCCGCTTTTGCGGCCCGCGATTCATATAATCCGGAATTTGCGTTCTCTACCTGGCTCTGGACGATTTTTTTGAATTTGTGCCGTCGTCATTATAAACGGGAATTACTTCAGCCGCGTGAAATCGTACGCTCCTCATTTGCTGCTGCAGATTCAACAAAAATCCCCGAACCCAGTTCGTCAGAGACCCCTCTGCAGGTGGCCTTAAAAACAGAGCAATTTGAACTTCTAGCGGTATATCTTTCGGAGTTATCGGAAGTGCAGGCGGATGCATTGCGACTTCGTTTTTTTGGCGGAATGAAATTTTCTGAGATTGCTTTAACCATGGATTGTAGTTTGTCGGCAGCGAAAATACGCGTGAAAAACGGATTGCTTAAATTGGCCCATCGTTTTTCCGAAGGCAAAACTTCGGAGGGAGATGTATCATGAATTGTGACGAAGCTTTTGATTTAATGACTCATCCTACAGATCACAATTCTGAGGAGCTGCTCTGGCATCTGCAATTATGTCCTCGTTGTCAGCAGATGAAAGACACCCTTGCGCCAGCGCTGGAACCTCTACACCAGTTTCTAGAAGATCTGACAGAGACGGATGAGCTCACTGGATTTTTTGCGGATGCCCAGCAAACGGGTGAGCGGGAATCAGCGTCCGCTTTGCCACAAACGCGCAAACCTTTTCTCTCTGAGGAAAGTGTACGAATGGCTGAGCAGGCAGCGACTCGCTTAAGAACAGCAGCCCGTACCAGTCAAGTAACAAAACAACCTCACAAATCAAAGCCTTATCAAAAGCGACTCATGCAGGCTGCGCTCATTTTGCTGGCTGGCTTTTTGATCGGATGGGGAATCTCTTCAGGTGGTCCCGGAAGTTATTATCTTCCATCGGGAGTGAACGGTTTATCGAGCCAGCAGCCATGCCTCTGGGTTGCCCAGCGGGACAGCGCTGTAAATCCAGCGGACATACAAAATCGCGATCAGGCATCGGTTAACAAGGTGGTTCTATCCTGCGTTGCCTGTCATTTGCAGGCAACGGCTGAGTAATACCGTTGTTATAACGGCATTGATTCGGCCTCCCGAAATTTGACATTTAGTCATCGAAACGGGGAACAAAGCGACGAATCTTGTAATTCTTACAAGCCAGCTACCAATGCCGGGCTTTTTTTTATTCGATCTCATCAAATCTGATGGTGATGGATAAACTCATCTTGCAGCTGATTTCATTATTCGTTATTTCTACGCAACCCACAATTAACCCGAGGGTAACTTTCCTGTCTTACAATCCCAAATCCTCATATCCTCCATGAGATCACAGGGACATCGAAAAAGTGAATTTCAACCTGTCACATTGAAGTAAACCTCATATCTTTTCTCGCAAAAATTACAATTGGATTCGACATGATAAGAGGTGTCTTATCTGACGCCAGATGCGGTAACGCATTCCGATGGGCATTCGGCCTGATCCTGGTTCAGATTACATTATTCGGAGATTGCATCACGGGGATTCATCCCTTGATGAACTCAGCCTTTGCGCAGAAAGCAGAAAAGGGTTCGATTTCTATTAACGAACCGCTCTTCGATATTCGCGTGGAAGGAAACGAATCGATTCCCTCGCTGTCTATTTTACAAAAAACAAAAATTCAACGCGGGCGACCTGCCTCTCGCGATCAAGTGATCGAAGATGTGCGACAGCTCTTCGCGACTCGCTGGTTCTCCAGTGTACAACCCGTTTATCGAAAAACGGATCAGGGACTGGTTCTAATATTCAAAGTCAAAGAACGTCCGATCGTTGAAAAAGTGGAATTCCGTGGAAACAAGAAAATCAAAACCAAGCGATTGGCGGCGACAACCGGATTGAAAGTCGGTTCTCCCTTTGATATTTCTGCGAACCAGGAATCCGTTCATCGCATCAAGCAGCTTTATGTGGAACGCGGATACCGATTTGCTGAAATTGAACTGCTCAAAGGCAATGATGCCAATGACCGTCAGGTGATTTTCAAGATTAAAGAAGGGCCGAAAGTTGTTGTTTCGGGTATCAAATTCCACGGAAATAAGTTCGTTCGCTCAGGTGTACTCAAAACAAAACTGCAAACAAAAAAAGCACCACTCGGTTTAAGTATTCTGGGGGGAAAATATGATCCTTCCACAGTGCAAGATGATTTAATCTCACTCAAGCAATACTATAATGGCCTGGGTTTCTTCGATGTGAAAATTAAAGAGAAAGTCGGCTACAACAAAGAGCGTTCACGAGTTCAAATTGAATATACCGTGAACGAAGGCAAGCGTTACAAAATTCGTGATATTCTAATTGATGGCAATC
>NZ_CALEMX010000507.1 GCF_937910335.1 uncultured Gimesia sp.
TGCCAGTTTGTTTTGCCCCCAATATTTATACTTTTGAAGCTTTTGCCGAGGCAATTTTAAACTCGCTGGATGAACCCATTCAGACCTTGCCGGAGATATCCAAACGCTATCTCCTGCGGAGTATAGTTGATGATTTGATTGCGACGCAACAAATTCAGTACTTCGCTTCCATTGCGGAAACGTCGGGATTTCTGGATTTGGTTTCCAACTTTATCGCAGAATTGAAACGTGAAGAAATCTGGCCGGACCATTTTTCAAAGGCCTGTGATCATCTCAATGTCAATTCGCATCCGAAGGACCGGGAACTGTTGTTGATTTATGAGCGTTATCAGACTGCTTTACATGAAATGCGACGCTACGATTCTGAAGGTCGTTTCTGGTCTGCGCGCACCGCGCTGCAGGATGGAATGTGGGGGCCCTTCGGTCGATTTGATCTGATTGTATTGGATGGATTTGCTGACTTTACTCATACGCAATACGAGATACTGGAACTGCTCGCTCGTCGGACCGATAAACTTCAGATTTCTCTTCCACTGGAAAATAAGTTAAAGCGGAATGACTTGTTTGCCAAATCGATCGTGGCAAAACAAATCCTCGAATCTCGATTGCCCGGAACAATTCAATCGGTTCAGTTTCAACAGAGTGATGCGTTGTCTTCACGCGGGCAGATCAGTCAGGCTTTGTTTGATAATCCGCGCGAGATCAAGCCGTTGGGTTCTGCCGAGCAGATTAAAGTTCTGGCGGTTGCAGGACAGAGGAACGAACTGGAAGTGATTGCGGCAGAAGTGAAAAAACTGTTACTGAAAGGCGTCTTGCCAGCAGAGATTACAGTTGCTTTTCGTTCGACGCGGGAATATGGCGATCTTATTAACGAAACATTTACGGCGGCCGGAATTCCTTTCTTCCTGGGTGTCGAGCAGGAGTTTTCACAATTTCCCGTCGTACGAGCCCTCTTTTCTTTTCTGCAGATCGAAATCGAAAACTGGTCATTTGACAGTATGGTGTCGATTCTTGATTCGAATTATTTTTCTCCGGACTGGCCGGAATATCAGACAGGGGAAGCGGTACGCAGTCTATCACGTGTCTTACGTCAATTAAAAATCGATTCGGGAAAAACGGATATTCTGAATGCCCTGGAACGCGCCAGCCAGAAAGCAATCGAACTCAACATTAAATATCCGGATCAAAAGAAGTGGGAAACAGATCGGCAGCAAACAGAAGCGGCATATCAACTGGCAAAACGGTTGTCTGATGCTACACTGCGGCTGAGAGGGAAGGAGTTATTTGGAGTCTGGATCGAAATTTTGATTTCGCTGGCGCATGATTTTGGTTTGCACCATGTTTGGAAGAAAGCAGATACAGAATATGATCTTCTTTCACAACGCGAGCAGTTTGTGTGGGATCGTTTTCAGCAACTGCTGTTTCATGCTGTCGCTCAGGTCGATCAGATTGAACAGTTTCATCAGCGCGCAGCAACACCGATGGATTTAGTCGCGTTTCGGAGTTTATTGCTGGATCTTCTTGAGCAGCAAACTTTGTCTCTTCAGCCGGAGGAAACGGGACGAGTCCGCGTTCTGGATGCATCACAACTGAGAAACTTGAGTCTTCCTTATTTACTGATCGGCGGTTTAAGCGAGTCGAGTTTTCCCCGGAGCCATCGCGAAGACTGTTTATACTCCGAGAAAGAGCGAGGGGAATTGAATCAGAACGGTCTTTCGCTCAAATTACATGCCAATCAGCAGCAGGAAGAGATGTTATTGTTTTATGAAGTAATGACTCGGTTTTCACATCAGCTGATTTTGAGTTATCCGGGGATCAGTTCAACGGGCCAGCCTCTGTTTGCCAGCCCTTATCTGACTGCGTTAATCGATCTGTTCGAACCAACGGCTCTTTCGGTTCAACATGTGGGGGAGTTAAATCCTTTACCGCGTGAAGAACAGACTTTGTCAAATCGTGATTTGCGCGTGCTGGCGACAGATCAGTTGAAGCAAAATCAACCGGGACAGTTTCTCAATCTGTTAAATACACCTGTACTCAGAGAGCCTGCATTGAATATTCTGGCGGCTGCGGAAATGGCGGTCTCTCGTTTTGAACGCGAAGGATTTACTGAGTACGAAGGAGTTCTAGTAACAGCTCAAAACCGACAGGCGATTCGTGAACGATTTCCGCGTGAATACGAATTTAGCACGACACAACTGGAATTGTATTTATCCTGTCCTTATCAGTTTTTTACACAGAGTGTTCTGGGAATTGAAGTGCCCGAACCGCCGGAACTGCGTACAAATTATCTACAACGGGGAATCCATGTTCATAGCATTTTGACGAAATTATATGAACTCTTAATCGAACAGGGAGGGCACGCGCAATTTTACGAAGCGGATCAAATTGAAGCGATGTTCCTGGAACTGCTGAACCAGAACGTTTCTGATGGATTTGGCGAGACGAAACTGCAACAGGTATTGCAGACGATTGAGAAACAGATTCTAGAAGACTGGGGGACACTCTTCGCAGAACAATCAGAATCGTATGGTAAACTGTTTGAAGAACTTTGGGATCAGCCACCGTCGATCGTCGGAAGAGAGGTGCCCTTTGGCAGAGTTCCATCAGAACCAGACTTTTCGCAAGCACATTACCGTCATCTTACATTGGGTACCGGATCGCGTGAGACGCGCGTGCGAGGTCAGATAGATCGTATCGACCTGGGTAGTATGAACGGTCAGAAATATTTCAACATCATCGATTATAAAACCGGGCGGTCGCTACCTTCCGCAGGCGAAATGCGTTCGGGGAAGAAAATTCAACTGGCCTTGTATTTAATGGCAGCAAAAAGGCTGGAAATGGTTGATGCTGACGCGGAACCATTTCACCTGGGATACTGGAAAGTTCAGGAAGCTGGTTTTGTCACGCCATTAAGGTCCCGCAATAAAATGCAGGACCCACTTTCGGGCGAAGATCTGGAATTACTGGAAACGACACTGGATGGGTTGGTGCCTCATTTGGCGGAAATGATTCGTGATGGATTCTATCCAGTGCAAGTCGACAAAGATGTTGCCCATCTCGATTCGTCCCTTCAATCAATTTGTCGCTTTGCTGAAGTGGAAAGCTATCGAGAATCACTGAGTAAGCATGTTGACTTACTGCAGTATTCACCAACAGTGCAGAAAACTTCTGAAGAATCTACTTGATAAAGTAACGTTCAATTATGTCGACCAAGACAACCTATACTGATCAGCAGGCCGCTGCCATCAATCAGCGAGAAGTGTCAACTGCGCTGTCTGCTGGTGCCGGTTGTGGAAAAACATTTGTCTTGACTCAACGTTTTTTGAAACTGATTGAGCCGGGAACGCCGCCGGATCGACTGAGTCATATCGTGGCGATCACATTTACCGATCGGGCAGCCCGTGAAATGCGGGATCGGATTCGCGAAACCTGTCTGGCAGAGTTGAAAAACTGTCCCACGGAAGAAGTCGGACACTGGCAGTCAGTCATGCGTGGTCTGGATTCTGCACGGATCAGCACCATTCATTCATTTTGCACATCAATTCTGCGGAGTCATGCTGTCAGCGCCAGACTGGATCCTCATTTTGGATTATTAGATCAGGGGACCAGTGATACGTTTTTGCGAAAAGTAGTGCGTGAGGCGATTCACGAACTTTTGAAACGGGAACACGCCGATGGTCTGCAGATGGTTTATCGGTACGGACTGGAAAAAACATACGAGTTAATTATCAATCTGGTTCCACAGCAGTTTCGGATTGAATTCGACCATTTCAATGACATGACAGTTGAAACAATGGCGGCCCGATATCGTGAGTATTGGGAGCAGACCTTCATTCCTTCACAGCTGGCAGAAATCGCTCATTCAGACAGCACACAGTTTTTGATAAAACTGATGAATGAGCAATCACCGAAGAACGTCAAAATGCAAGAACATTTTCAAGTGCTCTCGGCGCGGCTTCCTGAATTGATCGGTGGTGCAGAGCGGAATCGCGGTGAGTTACTGGAAACCCTGATCAGCCATGCAAGAGTGCAGGGTGCGGGGACCAAAAAAGACTGGGACGATGTCGATGTTTATGAACAGATCAAAAACGGATTTAAGAAATTGCGCGAATCGTTGAAGCCATTGTTTGAAGATCTTTCGCCGGAATATGCCAATTTTTTATCAGCAGCCGAATATAGTCTGGTTGTTTTAAGAGTGACCGAATTCGTTGCAAAACGTTACCAGCAGAGTAAAGCAGAAAAAGGATTGCTGGACTTTGATGATCTGCTGTTGCAGACTCGCGATTTGTTTCGTCGTGATCCATCGGCCCGACAGCGGGCAGCCGCCGGGATTCAGTTTTTGATGGTGGATGAATTTCAGGATACCGATCCTGTTCAGAGTGAGATCGTGCGATCTCTGTGTGGCAAAGAATTATTGACGGGTAAGTTATTTCTGGTGGGCGATGCCAAGCAGTCAATCTATCGCTTTCGTCGGGCAGACCCGGAAGTGTTTCATCAACTTCGTCAGGAAATACCGGAAGCGGGTCGATTACCCTTAAGTACCAATTTTCGGAGCCAGCCGGCGATTCTGAATTTTACGAATTGTCTGTTTTCCTCCGCGATGGAACATTATTACGAATCATTGGTGCCTTTCGATGTAGAACAGCATTCTCCCACCCCTGCGATTGAATTTTTGTTTGCATCGCCTGATGATCCGGAGATCAAAGGGGCGGATGCGGTGCGTGAGACGGAAGCAGAGTGGATTGCTGCCCGAATTCGGCAATTACTAGATGATGAAACACCACGGATATGGGCCAAAAATACGGAGACTGGCGTACGGGAATTAAAGCGAGTTGAGCCGGGAGATATCTGCATTCTGTTCCGCGCTTTGTCGAACGTAAGCCTGTATGAAAAAGCATTACAGAAATGGGACCTGGATTATTATCTGGTTGGTGGACGTGCCTTTTATGCGCAACAGGAAATTAATGATCTGAGCAATCTTTGTCAGTACCTGGATAATCCTGATGATGAACTGAGTCTGCTTGGCGTGTTACGTTCGCCCTATTTTAGTCTTTCGGATGACACGCTGTTTTCGATGGTCCGTCATTCAGAGACACTTACTGCAGCGATGCTGAATGCCCCTCCCGAAGCATTAGTACCTCAGCAGAAACGTCAGGTGCAATATGCGCAGAGCGTGCTGACAGAGTTACGTTCGAAAAAAGACAGGTTATCGCTGGTTGAATTGTTAAATTTGGCATTAGAAAGAACAGGCTATGATGCGGCTTTGTTGAATGAGTTTCTCGGTGATCGAAAAATTGCCAATTTACAAAAATTGCTTGAGCTGGCGCGTAATTTTGAATCATCGGGCTTATTTACTCTGAAAGATTTTGTGCAGCGGATCCGAGATTCCATCCTGGAAGAAAGTAAAGAAGAACTGGCTGCGACACTGCCAGAAACCAGTGATGTGATTCGTCTGATGACGATTCATCAGTCCAAGGGGCTTGAGTTTCCGATTGTGATTGTCGCCGATCTGGACCGTAAGTCACCGGGAGCTTCAAGGGATCCTGTCTTACATTCGGAATGGGGTGCCTTAGTTTCATTACCTCAGGTGCAGGGAAAAGCACCGGAAAATTACGCATTCAAAATGCAGCGGACTCTGGAACAAAGGGCCGAGGAAGATGAAACCATTCGTCTATTATACGTGGCTGTCACACGTGCTGCCGATTATTTGATTCTTTCTTCAGGTTTACCTTATAGCCGTAAAATTCAGTCACCCTGGATGAAACTGCTGGGCCGACATTTTGATTTGAGTACCGGATCTCCCGCGGTTGATCCCTATCTGGGTAGAATTTCTCTCGGTGCGATTCCCGCCGATCAAATTCCCCAGATTCATGTACATCATCACAAGCCGACGTCTTCCTTCAAAGCGGCGAAAAAACAAACTGAGCTAAAGCCGAGTCAGTATGTTCAAGCTTTGGAACAGGGCACGCCGACAGCGGTTCCCATACGATACGGACAAATTCTGCCGCAACAGGGTGCACGAAGTCATGTTAGTGTTTCTCAACTGGAAGTGATTGACGCCGAGTTGCAACACAATCGTACGGGTTGGCGCAGGGATGTGTCCGCTGGAAATTCGCTTACCTCCGTTGAAGCTACTCTATTGGGTATTTTGATACATGCTGTTCTTGAGCGTCTGGAGCCAGAGCATCCTGAGAAGGCTGCACAGATTTTAGAGTCCGCATTATTCGACCAGCCAGAACAGATTCAGAAAAAACTACGGCCTTTGATCATGCAAAAAATATCTACCTGGTATGATTCTGAACTTTGTCAGACACTCCGATCGGCGCACGCCTGCTATCGGGAACTCGATTTTCTCTTGCGCTGGCCTGATGAATCACAACGGGGAGCTCATGAAAATCTGGAATTGATCGCTCCCCTCACCATTGCCGGGACGATCGATATGCTATTTCAGGCGGACGATGGCCGCTGGGTTCTGCTTGACTATAAAACCGGGTCGCGCGTTGCGCAAATGACCGAAGAACAACTGATTGAAGAGTATGAATTTCAGTTGGGAGTGTATACACTTGCGGTGAAGCAACTCATTGAGGGCGTACCCAATTCCATTGGTCTGGCTGTGGTGGATGATACTATCAGTTTTGTGGAATTCGATTTGAATAAGAAGCGGCTCGGTGAGATTTCTATCAGGCTTTCGCAAGCGATCATTCAGTTGAATCAACCTAAAGAAGCGACAGAAAGTCGTTAACCAATTCCATGTCCAGCGAGTCATCATCCGAGCTTGATTGCTTTCGTCAACTGCACCGCACTGATGAAATCTTTGCTATCATTCAGCAGCATTCGGGATCTGAATTCCAACTGCAGAATCAATTAAGAAAAAACTATTCGCAGGACCTGGTGCGTGCGGCGTTGACCTTATCCGAATTGCGAACACGCGGGCGGGCAAAATTTTCTCAAGCGGATCAGATGTGGTTTGATCGGAAAAGCCTGGAGCAGTCGACTCCGGAGCTGGTCTCGCGACATAAGTCAGCACGGTTTTCCGGTACGGTTTACGACTTTTGTTGTGGTATGGGGGGGGATCTGGTTGCGTTAGCAAAAGAGGCTTGCGTCATCGGCGTTGATCTGGATCCTATCCTGTGTCAGTTTGCGGTCTGGAACAGCGAAGTTTATGGTGTTTCGGAAATGGTGAGTTTGATCAATTCTCCTCTTGAGGAATTTCAGGATCGACAAGGGAGATTGCACATTGATCCGGATCGGCGTCCCGGTTCGGGTGGCAAGGTCATTCGGATTGAAGATTATCTTCCGGGGCTGGAGACTCTACTCAAATTGATCCCCCAGTTTCAGGGCGGGGCGATCAAACTCAGTCCCGCCAGTAATTTTGCGGGAAAGTTTCCCGAAACCGAGACGGAACTGATCAGCTTGAACGGTGAATGCAAAGAAGCCACGATCTGGTTTGGTGATCTGGCCGGGGAACAGGAATTTCGGGCGACTGCCATTTCGAAAACGGGTGAGGTCAACAGTATTGCCGGCCATCCACTGGATGCCTTTGTGAACATTACTCCTCCGGGTTCTTATATTTACGATCCCGATCCTTCAGTTGTCCGTTCCGGATTACTGGATGTGGCTGCGAGTCAGTATTCGCTGAGCCGTCTCGATTCTGAAGAAGAATATTTGACCTCAACGAGTCCGGTAGATTCCGCTTTTTTCAGACGCTTCAAAATTCTGGCAGAGTTGCCAAACAATGAGCGGGAGATCCGGAAATATTTTCGGACTGCGTCATTTGGTCAACTGGAAATTAAATGTCGGCGAATACCTGTTTCGATTGAAGGTCTGCGCCGCAAGTTGTCACTGAAAGGTGAAGCAGCGGGCGTGTTGATCATTGCCCGCTTAGAGGGAAAAGCCCGCGCTCTGATTTGTGAGCGTGAATAGTCCACTCTCTTTTTATTTAAACAGCATCAAAAAAACGGGAGTCATAAGCTGACTCCCGTTAGTTTTCATTTCATGCAGTAAACTCTGACCGGGGTTACTGGGCTGATCTCGTTTATTGAGCCACCCGAAATTGGAATCTGTCGATCGGAATTAATTGTTGAGGTGGCGTAGCAGCATTGTTAAAGAGGAATGAAAAACCATAACAGGCAACAATACCAGAAGACATCTCGGCGACATAAAGGCCGCCATTTGCAAATTGGACACGCCCTTGTGCCGGTAAATCAACGGTACCAGGAACGATCACGTAATGTGGTTTTGCCGTTGGATCAACACCAAAGTCTGCAGCCAGATTTCGGAAGTAGGCCTGTGTGAATTTTCCTGATCGTGAATTCAATACTGCCCCCTGTAGTCGACCTGTTAAGAAGTCGAGTACAAAGACTGCTTCGGCATTGCCCGCTTTGGTAGGGACCGTTGAAATTGCGAAGCGGTCCGTATCTCTGTCTGTAGCGACCGCCAGTGCGGGCTCATGTGGCCAGAAATAGGATAAACACATTCCGCAGATGACGCCGACGGCTAGCCAAAGGAATCGGCGTTCGCCATTTTGTTTTTTCACCACAAATGCCTCCCCATGTTCATTGTAAGTATGTAGAGCGTGTGTTTGCACACAGACTACAGTTAGAAACAGAATTTGAAGTAACATTTCGAAGGCTTGAAGCATTCGAACTGGTCTGGACTCAGACCTGCTACTGTATTGTATCCAAGAACTTTGTTCGCTGCCAGAGTTGATTAAAAAGGAAAAAAAATGGCAAATTCTGTTTGAGAAAATGGGATGTTTATTGCGAGATTATGCTCTGTAATTCACATTGGTTGTAATTCCGATGATCCAAAAGTATGCTGACTTGTAAGTGACTGTCCGGAGGGCCGGTCAAATACAACATCTTGCTGCTCAACACTAACTCGTCTGATGGTATGGGTATAGAATGAATTACAAAGAGGAAGGAGTTCAACAATGGAAACAATGAACGGTCAACTCAATCGTAAATTGCGAATGGCACTTGTAGGGGGTGGTCAAGGCTCGTTTATCGGACGTGTTCATTCCATTGCCGCCTGTCTGGATAATCGTGCAGAACTGGTGGCTGGTGCTCTTTCATCAAATCCAGAAAGAGCGAAGGCATCGGCACCCGCTTATGATATCAAGCCGGAGCGTGCCTACGGTTCCATTGAAGAACTGGTCGAAAAGGAATCCGGTCTGCCTGAAGATGAGCGAGTTGATTTTATCAGCATAGCAACACCGAATTTTACGCATTTTTCGATTGCGAAGACGGCAGTCGAGGCCGGGTTTAATGTCGTTTGTGATAAGCCAATGACATTTGATTTGGGGCAGGCGGAAGAATTGCAAAGCCTGGTTGAGAAATCGGGTGTGGTGTTTGCCGTCAGTCATAACTACACCGGTTATCCTCTCGTGCGGATGGCACGGGAAATGATTCTGAACGGTGACTTTGGTGAGATTCAAGCGGTGCGTTCGAATTATATTCAAGGTTGGTTACGTTCGCGTCTGGAAGAGGAAGATCAGAAACAGGCTGCCTGGCGGACCGATCCGTCAAAATCCGGAGCGGCTGGTGCGTTTGGCGATATTGCCACACATGCTTACAACCTGGGACGTTATATGACTGGGCTACTTCCTGAAGAAATCTCGTGTAATTTGAAGATTTTTGCACCGGGACGAAAACTGGATGATTACGGTCACGCTGTCATTCGGTTTCAAAATGGCGCTATGGGAACTGTGACAGCCAGTCAAATATCACACGGTCGCGAAAATGATTTATTCATTGAGATTGACGGAACAAAAGGGGCGCTGGCATGGCGCCAGGAAGAGCCAAATCAGATGGTGATTCGACGCAATGGTCAACCGCATTCCGTTTATACACGCGATCCGAATGCGCCATATATGAATGAATCCGGTGCAGCCGCCTGTCGTTTACCCTCCGGTCATCCAGAAGCGTTCTTTGAGGCTTTTGCAAATATCTATCGCTCTGCCTTCGATGCCATGATTAACCGCATTACGGGTCAGCCAATTGAACCAAAAAATACCATTTATCCAAATGTGTATGATGGCGTGGAAGGGATGTTTTTTATCCAGCAATCTGTTGCCAGCAGTCACGAAAATGGTGCCTGGCTTCCCTTTCAATGTGAGAGTGCCCGCAGCTAGAACTTACTCATCCAAAGTTTATATTGAGTGATTTTCCAGAATGAGAGATTGTAGATACCCTGTTGATCGTTCATCAAAAGAGAATCAGGAAGTTGGTGTTTCATGAAGAATCTTCCACTGCATTACCAAATTCTAATTGCTTTGATTGTTGGTACCGTTCTCGGATTTATTTTTAATCCTGGTGAATTTTCTCTCAATAATATTTCATTAACACTCAGCTACTCTGAATCTGGCTTTCAGGTAATCGAAGAGGATGCCAAAAAAGCTCAAACAGAGTACCAGTTCAAAGATCGTAAAGAATTACTCGCGCGCTTTCCAGAATTCGAAAAGATCCTGT
>NZ_CALEMX010000508.1 GCF_937910335.1 uncultured Gimesia sp.
GGCATTTGTTGATAAATTTCTTTCAAATCTTGCTTAAATCGTAGATTAGATCTGACAATCCGATCGGACCGTTGTTTTTGATTCCAGGTCAGAAAACAGGATGTGAGTACTAGAATGAGAATTATATATTTAAGTGAAGAACGCACTGTGGAAAATTCATAGTCATCTTTATGTCTGAATTGACCCACAGCAAAAAATAGGGAGATGAATAATGGGAAACTGATTAATGAAATGAAAACACGCTCAGGTAGTTTCATATAAATCACTAAGCCCAGCATGAGAATGACAGTCCAAAGCAGCATCCCTATCACGGTACGACGTTCCCAGGCACATTTTTTATTCTGCCACATTAACACGATCGATCCCACGAAACAGAAAAGAAATGTCGAATTTGTAAATGTGGCTTTTGCTGTGTGAATTCGGACCTGCATGACTTGAGGGAATTTTCTAAGACTCAATTCATCAATTCGTTCCTGGAATTTATTGATTCGTGGTAAACTATATAATTCTGGATCGAGATAGATCCAGTTCCTGAGCATCCAATAATCAAAGGCACTCCAACCGACTTCATTAAATATGGGTTTGGTCTGATCTGTATAGGGAATTTGTGCATAGTTGACCACTTTTGCAATTGCTGCATGTGATTGAATGAAACTTTTCCAGTCATCGTCCTGCTGGTAGTAGTGTTGATCATAGAGATGAAAGCTGACAACACCAATGATGGCGAACGTTCCGGGAATCACGTACGATTTGAATTTAATCAATTTAAAATACTGAAAGCAGCAGACCAGCAATAATGGCAGAGCTAATAAGATCAGCATTTGGAGTGATGAATACCGGATCAGGCTTGATGCAATCAGGCACAGGGCTCCTTCCCACTTGAGCCAAGCGAAATGAGTTCCTTTGGAATCAAGAATGACACTCGACAGGATCAACACTAGTCCTGCCATTCCCAATAGAAATGCTGTTGAAGTGAACTGTAAATGGGTCAGAAAATACACACTGACTACCATGTAAAAAAAAGTAAACCCTAGAATAGAAAGATAATTTCTGTTCAATAACAGTAATGCATAAAGTAGTAGCCAATTGGCTAGAAACAACGCTGACAATAAATAGAGCCCATACCAGGGAATCAGGGGGGCGGCTACATACAAGTGCTTTAATACAATTCCAATCACAATATTGGTATACAAGAGGTGCTCGTCAGGACCATTAATATTGCCATAACCGGATACGGTGAGTCCCATCGCTGGATCGTCGTTGGTATCGTATGTTGGCGTAATTAATAGTAGGGTTACTATTAACAAAAAGGAAATATATGTTAACGCGATTGCTGCAGGCGAATTTTTATACCTATTCCATATGGTTTTCGGTGTATTGATATCTAAATGATCCGACATGCTGAACCTAACAAAATCGCAGAATTTAATCCAAAAACGGAAAATGATGTACCATACCTGATTTCCAATATGTGCAATATTTGTACCTTTGGAGCGAAAACTCAGCATGGAACAATAGTTGCAAGTCTGATCTGAATTCGATTTTGCATACTTTCCATAGACCGGATATTACAGACGACTGTGATCTGGTTCTTGATTCGCCTTCATAATTTGGATGATATCGTCGTGCAAGAAAAACATTGTACAAACAATATTCCTTCTGACAGTGATCTCATTGTGCCGTATACCAGAGTACAAATTCAAATTGGTATTGGGTTATTATTGGTGTTGGCCTTTCTTCTGATGTTATTTCGACCTGTGTTACTGTATCTGGGAGATCCGGTTAGTGTTCGATATTCCACAATACAGCTAATCGAAGAAGGCACAATTAATGTGAATCAATCGGTTGTAAAGAAGTTTGGAGCGCGTGGACAATACTTTTTTGAAAATGAAAAAACAGGCCTCTGGTATCCCAAATACGGCATTCTGAATACCCTGCTTTATGTCCCTCCTCTTCTAGTAGAGCGTGTTGTTGAAGGTTCGCTCGAAGGAGTCCGTGACATGAGTGCCAGCCAACTCAAAAACAGAGTCTTTGTTTTGAATCTGTACAACATTCTCTTCTCTCTAGGGATTGCAGCCTATCTCTATTTCATTGCATTAAATTATGGTGCCTCACCGAAGGTTGCTGTTATCTATGTATTTGGTTGCCTGTTCGGAACTTTTCTCTGGAATTATTTAAGAGCACAAACATTTGAGATATTTCAGTTATGTTTCTTCCTGGGACTCTACTATAGCCTCGTGCGGTATACGCGCCTGGTCAAGAGTGGTGAAACCAGAATGACAAAAACACATTTCTGGTTGATTCTATTTTTTACCAGTTTGCTGGTTTTAGAGAAACTGGCATTTGTATTACTGATACCCATCGTTTTGGCTTGGATTTTGTGGATAGATATGCAATTTAAAAACTTGTATGAATCCAACAATATTTCTTTGTGGAAGTATGCTTTCAGAAAAAATTTACTCTCGTTTACTGTTTTTCTAGCAGGATTAATGATGTTGGTTTTCTGGGCAAACTGGCATCGGTTTGGTTCTCCTTTTAACACGGGCTATGCTCAATGGGAGCAAGAAAAACACTTTCTCACAGGCAACCCAGTCGATGGATTGTATGGATTTCTTTTTGATAAACAGAAAAGCATTTTTCTCTATTTTCCATTACTGATTTTTGCGTTATTCAGATTCAGATCATTCCTCAAAAAGTATACTGTCGAATTCGTGTTTGTATTAACGGTGTTTTTTACCTACTACGTTTTCAATTCGTTTTTTATCAACTGGCGGGGAAACTGGTGTTATGGACCACGTTATTTGTTATTTATTTTACCCTTATTGAGTTTGCCGGTCCTGAATTTATTTGAGTCTGAAAAAAATATAAAAAGCCGGCCGGTTTCACGTATCTTGAGAGGTACTTTGATTTTGACTTTATTGATGAGTGCCTTTTGTCAGACTTGTGTAAATATGATGGCATTTGAGGCGACATTTAGTACCATTGACTATTATGCCAAGGCAAAAAATGAGCAAATAAATTCTTATCTCAAATCACCATTCTGGATTATCAATCTGGATTTGCTAAGGCACAAGATGGGGCAAAAAGTATTTCCTCCTTTGCGTATTCTCAAACCGAACATTTCAGACAAATCTTTCCAGAAACATTCGGCTTTCATCAATTCTCAATGTGAGTCAAATTTCTTCTTCCTGCATAAGTCTCAATAGAGACTTCCCAGCTCTCCTCGGGACGTGGTGCTTCTAAAAATACTGCTTAAACCTATTCTGCAGGCGACTTTAATCTTGGCACCATTGTTGCTCTTTAACATGAACTACTGACAGAAATTAGAAAACTGGATCAAAGATCCTGTTCAGGCACGTAATGCCTGTTTAACAGGTGTTTACATTTGGATACACTTTGTATGAATTCGTTAATCCCATTCAATAAGCCGTACATTGCGGGGAAGGAACTGCATTATATTGCGCAGGCAGTCACCCTCGGAAATATCTCCGGTGATGGCGAATTTGCACGTCGTAGCGCTTCGATCATGGAAGAGCGATTTAAGATTCATAAAGTACTGCTCACTCCCTCCTGCACGGCGGCTCTCGAATTGTCTGCCATGCTGGTAGATATCCAGCCGGGCGATGAAGTCATTATGCCCTCTTACACCTTTGTCTCAACGGCGAACGCGTTCGCCAGAATGGGAGCAAAGCCTGTCTTCGTAGATATCAGACCAGATACGCTGAATCTGGATGACAGGCTGATCGAACAGGCCATTACGGAAAAAACGAAAGCCATCGTTCCCGTGCATTATGCAGGTGTTGCTTGTGAGATGGAACTGATCTCGACCATAGCAGAGAAATACAATTTGAAGGTGATCGAAGATGCCGCCCAAGGCGTGAACTCTCTCTATCACGATCAATATCTCGGATCGATCGGCGAACTGGGCTGCTATAGCTTTCATGAGACCAAAAATTTCATATGCGGCGAAGGGGGCGCGATTTGCCTTAATTCCGAGGAACTCGTCGATCGCGCACACATTCTCCGCGACAAAGGCACAAATCGACAAGCCTTCTTTCAGGGGCTCGTTGATAAATACACCTGGTGCGATATCGGTTCGTCGTTTGTTCTAAGCGAAATCAACTGCGCTTTTCTGTACGCACAGTTGGAAATGTTTGATCAAATTACACAGAGACGTCAACAAATATTTGATACGTATTATCAAAGCCTGCTCCCTTTAGAACAAAATCAGCAATTACGCCTGCCTTGTATTCCTGAAGACTGTACCAGCAATCATCACATGTTTTATATTTTGTTACCTAATAAAACAGTCCGTGATGGTTTAATGAATCATCTGAAACAAAAACAAATTACAGCCGTCTTCCATTTTGTTCCCCTGCATACTTCACCAATGGGAGAAAAATGGGGATACAAGCTCGGCGATCTCCCCATCTCAGAACAAGCCGGTGATTGTCTCTTAAGACTTCCGTTTTACTATGAAATTACTGCTGACGAACAGAAACGTGTTATCAGTGAGATTCAGGATTATCTTTCACACTCTGTCAGTCAAATAGATCGCGCGATACCCCTCGCGTTCCCGGCAACGGAACTGTAATGGTTGTAAATCAGCTTGATACATTCGTGCTAATATGATCGCCTATCGTAATGCACTATCGCGGTCCTGAGATAACCCAATGGTGTTGAGATGAACGACAAAACAACAATCACGTCTGCCCCAGAGGCACAAGCACTTGCGTTAGCTGTCTTTCGTATTTGCTATGGGATGGTTCTGTTGATTGAAGTTTGCCATCTGTTTTATTTCAGGCATCTTATTCTGGATCCAGTACCATATCTGCAGCCAGCACCTACCTTGTTGAGTATTCTTCTGTTGGCCTGGCTGGCCACGATTCTATGTGTCATTGCAGGAATCAAGACCACATTGTCTTGTATCTTGAACTATGGATTTACTGTGGTCTTTCTCGGCACTCTTTTATATCCTTTGTTTGAGTATCATGTCGATTACGTTTACACCGGCGTCAATTTCCTTCTCATGTTGATTCCTGTTTCCGATCGGCTCTCTCTGGATTCCTATTTGCGAAGTAAAAAGCAAACAGAAACGCAGCCCGCAAGAAATTACTCTGTTTTTATCAATACGCTCCTCTTTGTGGGAATCACGCTCGTTTATGCGGACTCCGTCTTTTTCAAGGGGACTTCGCCGATGTGGTGCGGTGGTTTGGGAGTCTGGTTACCTGCTTCTTTACCACAAAATTCGTGGCTTCCCGTACCACAGTTTTTACTGGATCAAAAATGGTTAATGCTGTCTCTGGGTTATCTAACCCTGGTTTTTGAAACTGTGTTCCCTATCCTGATGTGGTGGCGTCGTGCCCGTCTACCATTGTTCGTCATCGGTGTGGGTCTGCATTTCTCAATTGGGTTGGTTTTTCCGATCCCGTTTTTTGGCCTTACATATCTGTCTCTATATTTACTGTTACTGCCTGTTTCATTCTGGCAATCTGTGGATCGTCGAATTCAAAGATTTTCCCACGAAATCAAAACTGTGGTGGAAAGTGGAGAACAAACAATTTTTCCGGAACGATCTCATTTGGGTACGAGAGAGAAGTTGACTATTGCGACTTTGTGTCTTGTTACTACACTTCAAGTCTGTATCATCATCGGACGGTTTCCTGTTTTCTCCAATCAAATCAAACCAAATGTTTTGAGGCAAGTCCGTGTATTTCTAGGTGCGACGGATCATGGAGTGTTTATGGATAGTCATTTTCGTAATTTCAATCGTCTTTACGCCATCGTATACAAAAAACCTGATGGAAGTTCGTTTTTTTTACCTGTAAGGAAAAATGATGGGAGACCGGGAGCATATTTAACGGGACGTTTTTGGGTTTGGTGGAATTGGCGAGTCAGTGGTCCTCGGTTAACAGGAATGGGCTTTAG
Source organism: uncultured Gimesia sp. (assembly GCF_937910335.1). Classification (GTDB taxonomy): domain Bacteria; phylum Planctomycetota; class Planctomycetia; order Planctomycetales; family Planctomycetaceae; genus Gimesia. The sequence goes on from NZ_CALEMX010000508.1 coordinate 5,929, forward strand.
GAATGGGCTCCAAAAAACATCTTCATTCTGGGCATATAAAAATAATGTATCACTGGATCATGCCGATTTTGAAATACTGTCTCGACCAGTCCAAACACCAACGGTCTGGGGGGCAGGGCATTTAACAAAACAAAAACAACAAAAGTGGAGTGTTGTAGGGCATGCCACGTGGCGCGATCATAAGTTTAATATTTCAACTAAAAAATAGAGTTTCCAATTCTCTGTTTACACAGCCAGGCGAAACTCGAATCTCGACTATTTTTATGGTCTAATGTAGTCCAAAAGGTACTTTGATTTTTTACACACACCTTCAAGTCGTATCTCAAACACATAGCTAGAGAAGTGAATCAACAATGAAGTCTCATCGTGTTGCTATAACAGGTGTGAGTGGAGATGTTGGCTATGGTGCGGTCAAGGGGTTACGTGTGGGATACCCCTTGACAGATATTCTAGGATTAGATTCTAGTTATGATCGTGCTGCCTACTCTTTGTGTGACAGGTATGAAGTCATGCCGAGAGTCGATTCTGATGCTTATGTTTCATCTTTAAAATCTGCTCTATCCAAACATAAAATTGAATTGCTCATTCCGGGTATCGACAGTGAACTAGAAATTCTCAGTAAAAATCGAGAGGAAATCGAACGTGATACACAAGCCTCGATTTTACTTTGCGATGAAAATTCGCTACTCAAATGTGTTGATAAGTACGAAACCGCTGTGTGGCTTCATGAACTTGGTTTACCTGCGCTGCATACAATCAATTCAAGCGACATCCCCGACACCGAACGCGAAGAGTTTGTCCTCAACGAATTTCAAGGTGAATTTCCGATTGTGATAAAACCACGCAAGGGACATGGTTCTGTAGGAATTAGATACGTTGAAACTATTGACGAATTGAAGTGCCATCTCCAGACCCTTGCCTTAGATGACTGTCTGCAAGAATATGTGGACGGGGATGAGATTACTTGCGGATTACTTTTTGATCAACAGGGAAACCTGGCTGATTCGCTGGCCATGAAACGAACTCTGGAAAATGGTCGAACGGTTTCTGCTTCCGTTTATGAAAATTCTCAGCTGGATGAATATATCAGTTTATTCGCTGAAAAAACAAAACTGATTGGACCAATCAATCTACAATTAAGAATTAATCAAGCGGGGCAACCACGTGTGTTTGAGATTAATCCTCGGCTATCTGGTTCAACTCTGATGCGTATCGCCGTTGGTTTTAATGATCCCGCTCGAATCGTAGAGCATTTTCTTGATGGCCTTCCCATTCGACGAGCAAATGTCAAAAAATCCAAAGTCTATCGAATTGATGTGACTGACGTTCCAGGTGAGTCAGAAATCAGACTCGAGTCGAAATAATGCGGTCAGAAAATATAAAAGGTGAATGCATAGAATGACATCTACATGTGAAGATATTCCTGATCTCTCTCTCGTGGTGCCTTTATACGATGAACAAGAATGTATTGTGGAATTCATTAGCCAGGTTCGATTGTCAATTGACCATCTTCCTTTCACGTACGAGTTCATTTTTGTTGACGATGGCAGCCAGGACCAGACAGTTCCAATTGTCATTGATCATTGTGAGAAAGATTCACGTATTGCGCTAATACAATTAACACGTAACTTTGGGAAGGAAGCAGCATTAACCGCGGGAATTAGTCATGCGAAAGGTCAATATGTGCTTATCATGGATCCAGACCTTCAGGATCCACCTGAACGAATTGTTGATTTTTACAATAAAATACAAGAGGGATACGACTTGGTATTCAGTACTCGTCTCGAAAAATCTGATAGTCTTTTGCGAAAGTTGACATCACAACTGTTTTGGAAATCGCTTAATGTTGTTACTGGATTGAAGATTCCTGCCAATCTTGGAGTCATGCGAATATTCTCCCATAAATTTGCTCAAGAGTTCCTACGCTACCCGGAACGCGTTCGCTTTATTGAAGGTCTTTTTATGAGCATTGGTATGAAAAGGACTGCCATTGAAATCGAAAATAGACCTCGATTCGCCGGGGTTTCTAAATTCACTTTAAAGCGTCGTTTTAAATTGGCTACAAATGCCATGCTTGCCTTCAGCGATCTTCCTCTTCGATTTGTAGCCTCACTCGGGTTGGTTGGAGTTCTTGCCAGTTCGTTCTTCGGAATATTTTTTGTGTTGAGAAAGATGTTGTTTAATGAAGGTCTCTTAGGATGGACATCTACAGTGACGATGATTATCTTCTTCGGGAGTTTGCAATTGCTTGTGCTTGGCCTGATTGGGAATTATATCGGACGAATCTACACGGAAATAAAAGCTAGACCGATTTACTCTATCTATCACACCTTCAACCTGAAACATGATAAAGGTGAAAAGAATGTTGATGCATCATGACAAGGACAAAGCCATTGACCGTCTCGCAATCATTGGAGCCGGTGATTTTGGTTATAGCGTTCTTCGACTGACAAAAGAAATTCAATACCTCGACACCGTTGGCTTCTTTGACGATACCTGTCAATCAAAAACCATTCATGGTATTCCCGTATGGGGCGCACTCGAATCCATTGAAGATCACTGGGAGAAGAAATCATTTGACGCCATCGTTATCGCCATTGGTTACAACCATATGAAATTTCGGAGCGAATTATTCACTCGACTCAAAGCACTCGGCATCCGATTCGCAAGTGTAATTCATCCCTCTACAGTCATGGCCACTGATGTGGTTGTAGGAGAGGGGGCGATTCTCTTTCCCGGTTGTGTACTTGATATTGGTACTCGTATCGGAAACAATTGCGTGTTGAACAGTAGTGTCACTGTTGCCCATGATTCACGCATAGACGACCATTCAATGTGTGGACCAGGTGTCACACTTGCAGGATTGACGCACGTTAAACACAGTTGCTTTCTAGGCGTTGGAACCAACGTGATTGATAATATCACGATAGAACCCCATGTTCGCACTGGTGGGGGAACAGTTGTTATCGACAATCTATCAAGTCATTATCTTTACGTTGGTGTTCCAGCGCACCCTCTAAAATCAGTTCCATTGGAATAAATCCTTGGCATAGCTCAGTTGCTATTGAGTAAAGAACGTAACCAGATCTCATTACGCAGTAGACGCAAGGATGTGTACCTTGTTAAAATAGCAATCCGTCTGAGCTTGGGCCGAATCCAGGCTCTCGTCCTCAGAAATTTTTACAGAATCGATCGGCGGCATGCGTACAACAGGGTATCGACTATGATTCACAGGTCGTCAGGCAGCCGATTGTCACGCCGCGAATTACTACGCGTCGGCGGACTAGGTTCACTCGGCATTTCACTACCTCAATTGCTGGCTTCCCGTGCCGTGTCTGCAGAAAGTAGTACCAGCCAGCCCGTTTCGAAAGCGGATGCCTGCATCGTCCTGTTTTTAAATGGCGGACCCAGTCACCTTGATATGTGGGACATGAAACCATCGGGACCGATTGAAATTCGCGGGGAATTCAACCCCATTGCTACATCTCTGAACGGAGTCAACGTCTGCGAACATCTACCTCGACTGGCCCGCCAGATGCATCGAGCAACTCTAGTGCGGTCAATGAACCATAGCGTCAATAATGCACACGCCGCAGCTGTTTACGCCGCCCTCACCGGGCATGATCGAGGCGAGCTCGGAGGCGGCGCCAAACCAGATGATCATCCTTCACCGGGATCCGTGCTTGCCAAGTTGCGACCGACACCCACAGGGTCTCTGCCTTACATCACACTCCCGTATAAAACAAAAGAAGGTGCAGGCGGTCCGTTGCAACCCGGTTTTCTGGCCGGCTTCATGGGGGCAGCCTACGATCCGTTCTGGGTCGTCGATGATCCGAACAAGCCCGATTTTCATGTCCGAAATCTCGCGTTGCCTGATGGTTTAGCCCTGGATCGTATGAATGCCCGCCGCGGCCTGCTTGCTTCACTCGATCACGGTTTGGGAAAAGAAACAAATCGCTCACTCTCCTCCATGAACGATTTTCAAAGGCAGGCGTTTGACCTGCTCACGTCGAATCAGGCACAACGGGCCTTTAAACTGGATGAAGAATCCGCCAGTACACGCGAACGTTACGGCAGAAACATTTACGGGCAAAGTGTATTGTTAGCCCGTCGACTGATCGAAGCAAAAACACGCGTAGTGACCATGTCATGGGCCCCCGATGCCAATGCCACCTGGGACACGCACGGCCAGAATTTTAATAAACTCAAAACAAATTTGTTACCACAGTTTGACGCCGCTTGTAGCAGTCTGATTGAAGACCTTGCGGAACGAGGACTTCTGGAACGCACCCTGGTCGCCGTCCTGGGAGATTTTGGTCGTACACCAAAAATCAATAACAACGCCGGACGCGATCACTGGAATTCCTGCTATTCAATCATGCTGTTGGGCGGAGGTATTAAAGCCGGTTCCGTTTATGGCGCCAGCGACCGTTCAGGCGCGGTGCCCTTACATAGCCCGGTCTCTCCCGGCGATATCGTAGCAACCATTTATCGCTTACTGGGTGTGGACCATCATCACGTACTATATGACAAACTCGAGCGCCCGCACACCGTCGTTCCCCAGGCCCGCCTCATTCCAGAAATCATGGCTTGAATGGAACCCCACTCTACTCGATGACGGGCACAAACAAAGTGTTAACTTTGAGACACGCAGCATCGATACCGCAGATTAAGGATCAGCATGAAAAGTTCGCCGTTGAGTCGTAGAAAATTTTTGGCTGGTACAAGCCTTGGCCTTCTCAGTGCAGCAGGTGTCCCACTCCAGAGTGCCGAATCAAAACAGAATGAGTCCTCTTCGATTGACACACGCGCAAATCGAGTTTCGTTTGTCGACGCACGGCGGATCAGTCACACCAATTTTCTCACGCGCCAATTAGCTCAACCTCAAAGAGTTTCCAAAGACCCGGTCATTTCCCCCGCGGGAGCCGCTGGTACGATCCTTCCTGCTGACGAAGGTGGGTTTGTGATGTGGTACAGTACCACTCATTCCGTTCCAGTGAAGGGCGGAAAGACGCATCAATCCTGGATCCACTATGCAACTTCCAAAGATGGAATTACGTTTGAAAACCCAGACTTGGAAATACATGAAAGCAACGTCATCATCAAAGGAAATCAGTCTGGCGCTGATGGCAAACCACTGACAGGTATTCGGGGCTGTTCGGGTTTCAGTGTACTCGATGCAAAGCATCAGAAAGTACCGAATGCCAGAGCTCGCTATACTGCCCTCTATCGATCATGGATTCCGAATCGACCGGGTGGCTTATCGTTGGCGCATTCGGAAGATGGTCTGCGTTGGACGGAATATCCAGAAAATGCGGTGCGCGTTGGTGCGTCGGATACCTTCAATAATTTCTTCTATGACGAACGCATCAAAAAATATGTTGCTTATGTCCGTCCCCGAATTCACGCGGGATCATCGCACGTCAATCGCTCAGTGGCCCGGATCGTGAGTGATGACATGATCCATTGGACTGATGAGACGCTGGTATTAGACACTGATGATAGAGACGCGCCAGCTGTGGGTACGATTAACGAAGCAACGAAACCGAATGGGACGCGATATCCAAGAGGCCGCAACAAACAGTTCTATGGCCTGACAGCATCCCCTCATGGAAAGATCTATCTCGGACTGGCGTCTCTCTATGATGTTCAGCCTGGCACGATGTCGTTAGAGCTCGTGCACAGTTATGACGGAATTGACTGGCGGCGTGAAGCAAATCGCGGTTCCTTAATTTCGCCGGGTGACAAAAACGCCTGGGATTCGGCGATCATCTACTACCCGCTCATGGGCAATCCACTGGAAGTCGGAGATGATTGGCTCATCTATTATCATGGTACGAACTTTGATCATCATATGCGGAATCGTTCCCGTAAAGAACTCGGCGAATACCGAGCCATGGGCGCCGTGCAATTAAAGCGTGATCGGCTGATCGGATATCAAGCAGGAAAAAATCCGGGTGAATTATTGACGCAGCCTTTCCAATGGGATGGTAATGAATTGTTTCTGAACGCCTCCGCCGAAGGAGGCCGGGCACAGGTGGTTATCTGTAATTCAAACGGTAGTACTCTGAAAGGGTTTCAACTCAACAATACAGTACCCATACATCAGGATGGAGTGAGACTTCCTGTCAGTTTTAATGAAGGAGCCTCGCTGGCAACCCTCAAAGGCCGCGATATCCGACTGAGAATCTATCTCGAAAACGCGACTGCCTTCGGTTGGGAAGTTGCATAATTCCGGAACTTAGTGATGATAAAACATTTCTGATCATGCAAAATGAGTTATGATCAAACCAAATCGCCATCAAGTTCTTTGGGCAGTTCCTCCCTTCATTTCGATTTGGTGAAGTTGCATACATTTTGAAGAAATGACGATTGATAAACTCAGTACTATCAGCAATGAATTCGAAAAAAGTTTGTCTTCGATCAAGGGACTTCTAACATGAACTCGTTCAAAATAAGATGCAAATTCGTTTTGGTTTTGACATTGATACTATTCTTTCAGGGGGCATCCCAAACTGAAGCAACGGCTGCATTAAAAGATTCAAAACAACCTGCCGTGGGAACCGTTGCCAGTGATTTTCAACTTTCCAACTTACAGGGCAAAACAGTAAAGCTTTCCGATCAGTTAAAAAAAGGCCCCGTCGTCTTGCTCGTTCTGCGTGGTTTTCCCGGCTATCAATGCCCACTTTGTACCCGGCAGGTGAGTCAGTTCATCAACAGTGCACCCAAGCTGAAAGCCGCCAAGGCGTCGGTGCTTTTGGTTTATCCAGGTGCTGTGAATAATCTCAACAAAAAAGCGGGCGAATTCATTCAAAGCCAGCAGCTTCCCGCAAACTTCCATTTCCTGACAGATCCGGGGTACAAGTTTACGAATGCGTACGGATTACGCTGGGATGCAAAAAACGAAACGGCCTATCCTTCAACGTTCATCATTGGCACGGATGGAAAAGTGAAATATTCCAAAATCAGTAAAACTCACGGAAATCGATCCAACGCAAAAGAGGTTTTACAAAAACTGAAAGATTGAAGTGTATTCGAGGCCGACTACGCTTTCGAACTACCGCATTTTAAACCGTTATAACTCAAACGGCTCAGCCGTACGTAGTGTGAAAAATTTGCGGATGAATGTGGGAACTTCCCAATAGGTAATCAGGCCGCGAGGAAAATGTGCTACATCACCAGCGCGAAGCGTGTGCACATCACCATTCTCTTCTCGAATGATCGCCTCCCCTTCCAGTACAGTCACAAATTCATCCCACACAAATTCCCATTTGAATTTACCCGCGGTGCAGCTCCAGTAACCCGACGAGAGCAGCTTATCTTCTGATTGATTGAGCACTGTGCCACAGGCGGTGGGAGTACCCTCTTGAATCCACTCGGGTTCAATCGGCATCGGTGGTAATTCGTCAGGGGTGTGAGCGGCGGAAATATGAAGTTGACTCATCTCTGTCTCCTGTCAGGAACATCAATTGAGAACTCGAAAAGGGATGTCGAAAGCGTAGAAGAACATTATCCTACGGTGCGACCAAGCGTCACGAAAGTGTCTGGAGTAAAAAAAGAGATTCGAAAAGCGGAAACGCAATGATTGCAAGTAGAGTCAGCTAGATCACATCCCAATTAACCAAAGCGCCTTTCATTCTAAGATACTCGTTTCAAATGGCCTTGGAGACGCTGCAATAAATCTGGACACAGGCTAGATAATCTTACTGGTTCGCGTGGCACGACGATATTGTGTTGGTGTCTGTTGCAATTCTCGCCGAAAGATACGGTTCATGATCTCAGTCTGCGAGAAACCACTGGCGGCAGCGATTTTGGGCATCGGCCAGTTCGTATTCGTCAGCAGCGCTTTTGCCTTATTCACTCGCAGGCGACGCAGCTCGGCTGCAGGCGAACGCCCCAGCGTTTTGCGGAAACGTAATTCCAACGCACGCCGCGACAGGGGAACCTGACGCAATAGATCACTAATTTGCAGTGTTCCGTAGGCATGCTGCCGCAGATATTCCAGAGCCTGGGCAAGTTCTCTGTCGTCCATTGCCAGCACGTCGGTCGAATGGCGCGAAAGTACACTCACCGGACTGATATGTAAGGGCGTTGTTTCTACCTTTTCACCCGCAAGACAGCGCGCCAGTAAAGCAGCCGATTCGTAACCCACACGCTCCGGTCCGCAATCCACGGCCGATAAAGGGGGATAGGAAATCTGACAAAAAAGCTCATCATCTTCCCCGCAGACAATGGCCACTTCCTCCGGAATCTGCAAACCCGCGGACGCACAGGCTTCACACAAAAAGTGTCCATGCTCCGCGTCCCAGGCAAGAATCCCGACTGGCTTGGGCAACGTATGCAACCAGGACTCCAGTTCTGCAAGTGTTACGTTGGGGCTTGTCTTTTTACGGCGCCACTGCTTGAAGTTACTGAAAGTCCCTCCCCAGCGAACAGCGACTTCCTCAAAACTGGGTCCCATCTGGTCTTCATAGTTGGGTTGATTCGGTACGCAATAATAGGCGAGTGAGCGAAAACCGCGCTCAAGCAGATGAGTCGCCGCCAGGGTCGCAGTTTCACGTTCGTCAATGCGAACTTGTGGAAAGTGAGAATTGGGGACAACACTGCGTGAGACATTGATCACGGGAATTCCCAATCGCTGTAATGCGGCTGCTTGTGTACGGTGTGTCACACGAGTGATCACGCCATCAACATCCCAATGACGCGGCACACTGGTATGATCGCGAACCCCGCGCGGCTGTAATAGAATCTGCCAGGCAGGTTGTTCATGCGCATATTGTGCCACGCCCCGAATGACAAGACTGCTGAAAGTAACCGAAGTATCGATCAACAAGGCGATGCGTTGCGCTTGAGTTGAAGACATATACTACTCAGTAGAATTGAGGATGGAATTGCGCAAAACGTCAAAATATTTGCGCATTATATCCTGTCTGCTCCCTTGGGTCTAGCGTATAGTAATTTCATCGACTTATAATATCTTTTGATTCCAATGCCGGAGTAGACCGCCATGAAACCAGATAGCTTAGCGACTGCATCTTCATGGACCACTTGGTTTCTCACCCTGTCAATAGCGGTGGTGACTTCATTAGTCGGTAAATCGCTTGTCGCACAAGAGGTGCAATACAACCGCGATGTGTTACCCATTCTCGCCGAACATTGTTTTGCCTGTCATGGATTCGATAAAGCAAAACGAGAAGCAGGTTTGCGATTAGATCTGGCAGAAGGCGCAGTAGCGGTACTCGAATCTGGAGCGCGCGCCATTGCACCAGGAAATTTAGATCAAAGTGCGCTCATCGAACGAATTTTTACTTCCGATGTTGATTTACTGATGCCACCAAACGAATTGGGAAAACAACTGAAGCCCAATCAAAAGAAAACGCTCAAGCGCTGGGTGGAGCAGGGTGCGAAATATGAAACACACTGGGCCTTCATTCCTCCTCAACGCACAGAACCTCCCGTGATCAAAGGGAGTCAGCAAGCCATTGACCGTTTTATTCGCGCACGCTTGAAGCAGGCAAAGATCTCACCCTCACCGCAAGCGGATCGCTCGACATTGATCCGACGATTGAGTTTTGATCTGACTGGTTTGCCACCGACTCCGCTGGAAGTGGATGCCTTCGTTCACGACCCGCGACCCGATGCCTACGAGCGAGTTGTTGAGCGGTTGCTTGTTTCTGAGCATTTTGGTGAACGATGGGCGCGGTGGTGGCTCGACTTCGCACATTATGGGGATAGCGATGGTTACTTGCAAGATTTCCTCCGACCAGTCGCATGGCGTTATCGTCAGTGGGTCGTAGATGCCTTGAATCACGATTTGCCTTTTGACCAATTCACTATTCAACAACTGGCCGGCGATCTTTTGCCGGATGCCACAGTTTCACAAAAGACCGCCACCGGTTTCCTGCGAAATACGTTGAGTAATCGTGAAGGGGGGGCAGGGCTGGAAGAATTCCGTGTGCGGAAGGTCATCGATCGAACGGCAACAGTCAGTACTACCTGGCTGGCACTTACATTTGCTTGCGCAGAATGCCACGATCATAAGTTCGATACCATCTCACAGCGCGAGTTTTATCAATTCTATGCCTTCTTCGATAATGCCTATGAAGCAAACATTAATGCACCATTGCCGGGTGAATATAAACCCTGGGTGAAAGCAAAGCAAGAGTATGATCAGAAACGTGCCAAACTTCTTGCACCAGTTGCCAAACCACTTGCAGAACTACAGGCAGACTGGGAAAAACGGCTCTTGTATGCCGAGGCACATCCCGACGAGGATTTTGCCTGGGATCGTACATTAGAACTCCTGGGGCTCCAATGGGGGCAGGATTTGGGGGGCGGGCAACTTGAAGGGCTCAACATCGTGAAAACGCCTCTTAAGTTACGCAATCAAGATCAGCGGAATGAATTGCTGGACTACTTCCTGAGCAGACCCCCCGCTATGTATAGCGCGAAATTCAAAGAACTGGAAATCAACGAAATTCATACTCAGCTCAAAGCCCTCAAAAAAGCGTTACCTACCATGTCGCGCGCACAGGCTATGGTTCAACATCCGGTACCGCATCCCACTCATATTCACATTCGGGGAAATTACCTCCGTCCGGGGGCGGTGGTGCAATCTGATACTCCCGCAGCTTTACCCGCTCTCAAAACAAACAACGCAAAGGCAGATCGGCTTGCCCTGGCACGCTGGATGGTCTCGCCCGAACATCCATTGACGGCGCGGGTGACTGTCAATCGGTTGTGGCAGGAGTTGTTCGGCCGAGGTATCGTTGCCACCTCTGAAAACTTTGGTGTGCGCGGAGATCGTCCGACACATCCGGAGTTACTGGACTGGATGGCGTTAGAATTTCAGAATCGCAACTGGAGTATGAAAGAACTGTTGCGCCTGATGGTCACTTCACAAACTTACCGCCAATCATCGCATGCAAGGCCAGAACTTGCGACGCTTGATCCGAATAACGCACTACTTGCGCGCCAACAAAGGTTACGCCTTTCTGCGGAAATGGTAAGAGATAGCGCACTCGAAGCCAGTGGCTTGCTATCGCATACCATCGGTGGACCCAGCGTGAAACCGCAGCAACCAGCCAGCGTCTCGAAAGACGGCTATCACAACATCTGGGAAACCAGCGCGGGTGCAGATCGCTATCGAAGGGGACTCTACACCTTCATTCAACGCACTTCCCCCTTTGCACAGTTTGTTACTTTTGATTTGCCCGATACCAGCAGTAGTTGCACACGCCGAGAGCGTTCCAATACACCACTACAGGCACTCAATCTGTTAAATGATCCCGTTTTTCTGGAAGCAGCTCAGGCACTTTCTGCACGCGTCAAACGCGAAGCAGGCAAATCCGATCAGAGTCGTCTGAACCAAGCAGTCATGCTGGTTCTTGCCCGGCCTGCAAAACCCGAAGAATCAAAGCGCCTGCTCGCATATCTCGATCAGCAGAAGACACTTTTTAAGAATGATCCCGCGTCAATGCGGAAACTGCTCGACGAGCCGAAACCCAGCAGAGATGCCATTGAACGCTCTGCATGGATCGCACTTTGCAGCGTGTTACTCAATCTTGATGAAGCGATTACTCGCGAATAAATAGAGGAACCTGGTTATGTTTTTTCCGAATATTTCACGTCGTGATTTCCTTGCACGAAATTCTCACGGATTCGGTGCGATGGCGCTTTGGCATTTACTTGCACAGGAGGGCCGGACCGCGGATACACAGCCAAAGCAGACCCGCACAAACTTCGCACCACGTGCAAAGAATGTGATCTTTATCTTCATGATGGGGGGACCCTCGCATCTTGATCTGTTTGATCCCAAACCAAAAATGAAACCCTTGCATGGTGAGCCGATTCCAGAATCGCTTGTGCATGCAAAAAAAAGTGCAACGGGTGCGGTGTTGGAAACAGTCATGGCAAGTCCACGCAAATTTCAAAGCCACGGACAATGTGGTATGGAAATTTCTGAATTCTTACCGCATACTGCGAAAGTAGTCGATGATTTATGCCTCATTCGTTCAATGCACTGCGAACAGAGTAATCACGACCCGGCTCAATTGTTGATGCACTGTGGCACACCACTGTTTGGTAATCCCAGCATCGGTTCGTGGGTGAACTACGGCCTCGGTAGCGACTGTAAAAATCTGCCCGGCTATATGGTGCTGACATCAGACGATGGTCATGGTCTGGAAGGTGCAGGTAGCTCGCTCTGGTCAAGTGGTTTTATGCCTTCGACGTATCGTGGCGTCACCTTCCGAAATTCCGGCGATCCCATTCTGCACCTCAAGCGACCAGCGGGCATCAGCGTGGCCACGCAGAGAGCCCGGCTTGATGCGTTACGTGACCTCAATCAAATGCACTTTCAAACTACGGGAGATGATGAAATATCCTCGCGGATCGCATCTTATGAAATGGCGTTCCGCATGCAGAGTGCCGCACCTGAACTACTTGATTTCAGTCAGGAGACCAAAGACAGCAGAGCCCTGTATGGAATTGAATCTAAAAATACGCGTGCCTTCGGTACGAACTGTTTGCTGGCACGTCGCATGGTCGAACGTGGCGTACGTTTCGTACATCTGGTCCACTCTACCTGGGATCATCATGGAGATTTGAATAATCGACTCAAACTCAATTGCGGAATGACAGACTTACCTTCGGCCGGTTTGATCCAGGATCTTAAACAGCGCGGACTGCTCGATGACACACTCGTCATCTGGGCGGGCGAATTTGGACGCACACCCATGGGCGAAGTTCGTCGAGGCAGCAAAGCGGGGAAGGAAGGACGTGATCATCATCCGAATGCGTTCAGCCTCTGGATGGCAGGAGGCGGGCTGAAAGGCGGGTACGTGCATGGTACCACTGATGACTTCGGTTTTAACGTGCAAGAGAACCCTGTTCACGTTCACGATCTCCAGGCCACCATTCTCCATCTTCTAGGCGTCGATCATGAACAACTGACTTACAGGCACAGCGGACGCGATTATCGCCTGACCGATGTGGCCGGAAAAGTAGTGAAAGAAATCATAGCCTAAGCTGGAAAAACCGTTCTGCCGCAGCTATGCCTTGATTTCTCCCAGATAAAGGCAGTTACCACCGTCATCACAAAGGTTACATCAAATCCGGGAAATATTCGAGAAGAATGTAAAAACGGAGCGGAATTCAAGCGAATCGGGCGTAATCCTCAATCGTTTCAGATTTCAAGTCGCTGTTTGAGGGGCACCCGTTAGAGAGCAAATCGTGGTAGATTGCGATTTGGTTTGTTCCAGCGAATTCGAGAGAGTAAGGCATTACCTTTGGCGCCCGCTTTAGGAAGCCACTCGCCGACAGTCACACACGACTCGCTCGGACTGAGGTTCGTGACAGCGAAGTTGCCCATCAGAGCGACCTCATTCGGTTTATTAACACCATCACCCACCAGCGGCAAGACAACCTGTTCTGTCTCTCGAATCAGACAGAGTTTTTCAGGATCAACGCGTGATACCCACAGGGGGGAACGCCAGCGGATCACATTCCGATTGGAGTCGTCTTTTCTGGTGTAAACCAGAAACAGTCCGTCGGAATGTGTAAGCCAGTGTTGTTGCGTGGTTGACATGGCGATCGGCTTCCCATCATCCCAGGCCCAGGCAGTTTTTCGCTGATAATTCAAGCCATCCGGACTGACCGCGACATAGCCGTGTCCATCCTCGGCCCGAATTGTCATGAAGAATTGATCTTGAAACCGTGTGATAGAAGGTTCGAGCAATCCACGTCCCACCTCATTTTTCAAAGAGGGACCTACCTCTTTGATCTTTAATTCGGTTCCATCAAAAGTGCAACGAACTCCTGCCACCATGCGCGCATCTTTTCCGGGACCGAACGTAAATGACATCATAATATCGCCATCAGGCATCACGACGCGTTGCCCGCAGTTATTCGTATAAATAAACGCGCCCCGTGGATCATTCCATTTCAATATTTTTCGCTCTGACCAGGTTCCATCCTTTTGACGCACTGCATACACCGGATAGCGGGCCAGTTGATCGCCGCGCGCAAACCGCGGGCCACGATAAAAGACAACATGCCCCATCGAAAGAATGGTTTCGGTCTTGGCATGGTACCCAGGCACAACATCACATACCGCCGCCAGTAAGCCAGGGTGTTCTTTCATCGGGTCACGGCCCAAAGACGGAATGGGCTGTGGTTTGCTCCATGTGGCTCCCAAGTCAGTAGATTCACACCAATTCACATGGCCAAAGTAGTCAGATCCACCGATCTCCTGTAAATTGGCAAACAGAGTGGGGCGTTCTGTTTTTCCGGGAATCAAACAGGGACGCGGATGAAACCAGGTCGCTCCTGATCCATCACGATTTCGAAATATCGTTTCTTTCGTGATCGATTTGATGAGCCGATCATTCGCTTGATCACTGAAACCAAGTCTGGGAGTAGCGCTACCTACAGCAGCAGCAACGGTGAGCGCTGAGGAACGCAAAAAATGACGACGAGATACAGACTGATGATGAGTCACGATAAAACACTTTCTTCAACGGGAATGAAGATCAAATTTAGCACGCTGACTGAGTAAATCCAGTATACCCGAATCGAAGATCGTTGAGAAATCAGATTTCGAAAGAATACATACCCGATCAAGAATTACATCAGAGAATCGACACCGATCTTAAGGTCAACGATTGAATTATACCTTTGGCACAAATATGATTATGAGTGCATCTGAAGCCAATGGTTCATCTCTTCAAAGAACCAATACTGTTCTCAAGTCGAGATGATTTTTCTTTCTGATTAAGGTCAACCTGCTGATGAAAATAATGATACTCACTTTGATGACTGTTTTAGGTGCAAGTGCTCTCGCTTGGAGTGAATCAGAGAACAGCCCACTAAAAGTGTTACGCTATGGGCCCGTCAATGATCAAATCGTTGATGGACTCACACCGGGAGGCTTGGTTCAAACCAAATCCGGCGATCTGATTACAACGTTTGTCGACCGTGGCGATTCGGCAGCCGGATCAAAAAGCTATCTTGTACGTTCCAAAGATCAAGGAAAAACGTGGTCGAAACCATTTCGGATCATCGAACCGACGAATCCAAAAGAAGGAATTCATACACCCATCGTTCAGCTTCCCGATAGGACGCTGATGTTAATGATCAATCGAATCTCTCATGTGGATAACAGACGAGAGAGTGTATTTAGATTTCGAGAATCCAAAATCGAGTTGCAGGTGAGCCAGGATAATGGCACGTCATTTCAATCCATTGGATTTTTCACTACACCACCCAATAGCTTAACGGCGGCTATGGGATCCCTCTATCAACTCCGCAACGGCGATCTGATTATACCCGCTTATTGTACTCCGGGATCTCCGCGTCGTCATCCAGGTTATCATTATGGGTCGGGATTTTTTCGTAGTGTAGATGGAGGAAAACATTGGGGACCACTGGAAGCCGTTTTTACTGATCCACCGACGAAAGACGAAGTGAAGCAGGGATTCAACGAAGCGGCTTTTGTGGTTCGCGAAGATGGTACACTCATTGCATATGCCCGCGTGGACGTCCACAGAGGGGATGACTATAAAAAAAATAATCTCTGGATGTGCCAGTCAAAAGATCAGGGACTGACATGGACGAAACCTGTTGAAACAAAGATCACAGGAATTTACCCGTCCATCACGAAATTGTCTTCAGGCAGATTCGTAATGCTCTGCGGCTTGAGAGATTCCAAAGTCTGCCGTCGCACGACCTCTCTGTTTACAAGTAAAGACGGCATCAACTGGAAGTATCGCGGGCATCCTTATTATTCTCGTACCAAAGGGATTCCCCATAACCCGGCTACAGGCGGGGGGCAAGCAATGATTTCAATGGGCGATGATAACATCTATGTTGTGTTCTATGCCTGCGATCCCACGCTTCCCGGTTATCACAAAACTTACGTGGATGGAGGATTGCTGAAATTATAGTTTCCATCATCACAATACTAGAGATCAACGATAGTATCTCTTCCGTAACATAAATAGAATCAGAGAACTGATTGATACTTTCAACGCACTTTTATTAAATCAATGATACACATCTATGGACTCACTATGAAAAAAACAAAATTCACACGACGCCAGATGCTTCACTCATCTCTTATAGCAGCAGGCGCGACTGCCATGACGACAACATCAAACGGTGCCCTCGGCGATCAAACAAAAGTACAATTGAAGCAAGGTGATGTGATCCTTTTTCAAGGCGATTCCATCACCGACGCGGGCCGCGATCGCAAATCGGAAAAACATGCTAATAACTCACGTGGCCTGGGATACGGATACCCGCTGCTGATAGGCAGTAAGCTTCTTCAGGATCATCCCAAGCTTTCACTAAAAGTATATAACCGGGGAATCAGTGGTAATAAAGTGCCCGATTTACAAAAGCGATGGCACACAGATTGCCTGGACCTGAAGCCAGCCGTACTCAGTATTCTGATCGGCGTCAACGATATGTGGCATAAAATGAATGGCAAATATAATGGAACAGTAAAAGATTACCAGACAGGATTTACGGCGCTTCTTCAGCAGACTAAAACAGCGTTGCCCGATACGAAGATCGTCATCTGCGAACCGTTTGTTCTACCATGCGGTGCGGTTAAAGAGAGCTGGATTCCGGAATTTGATCAACGTCGTGCGGTTGCGAAAGAAGTCGCTCAAGCTGCCGGTACGATCTGGGTTCCGTTCCAGACCATGTTCGACGAAGCAATCGCTACCGGGACAAAACCAGCCTATTGGGCCGGAGACGGCGTTCATCCAACACTGGCAGGACACGCATTAATGGGACAGACCTGGCGAGATATCGTTGGTGTTTAATCTATTAAGCAATCGTTCGGATTTTGATTCACTTTTTTATTTATTAGATGCGAAGTATGGATAGGTAAGCAATGACATTCAAAGTTCTAGGTTTGCTCGCTGCGATTGGACTCGTTCTTTTCCTGGTCGTTGTATTGACCTCCGGTGAAAAAAAGTTGACACGCCCTGCGAAGGAGTGGCAGGCAGAGCCGTGGATGGAGCGAGATACATCACTCCCCAGCGTATTGCCGGCGCGAGTGCTTGCATTGACGGATCTGCCACCTTTGGAACCAGTACCAAGTCCTGATGACATGGTAGCAGCAATTAAGAAGAGCCAGGATGCAGGCTGCAATGGCGCTGTCTTGACTTTCTCGTGGCCTTCGCTGGAGCCAAGTCAAGGTGCTTACTCGCTGGATGAGTTGAAAGGAACTGTCGCTCTGAATCAAGGGCGTATTCTTTTTCTGGGGATTCAAATTCTTAATACGACTGTGAAAGATCTGCCCATCGATTTGCAAGGAAAACAATTTGACGACCCGCTGATTCTAGAACGCTTTTGCTCGTTTCTGGATGCACTGGCACCCTTATTGAAGAATCGTGTGAGTTATCTTTCGATCGGCAACGAAAGCGATATCTACCTGTCGATCCATCCCGACGAGATTGAGACGTTTGGTGTTTTCTTAAATCGGGCACGACAACATGCAAAAGAAATCGCTCCCCATTTGATGATTGGTACGACCTTGACCGACTCCGGGGCACTGCGCCCTGAAATGCAAAAATTGACGGCACAAGCGGATGCACACTTTCTAACTTACTATCATGGCCAAGTCGGATTAGAAGGAGCATTCAAAAATACGAAAAATACAAAAGATGAGATTCTTGCTTTAGCGACTCAGTTTGATGAACGACCGATTGTCTTTCAAGAAATTGGATTTCCAGCCAATACCGAAATCAGTTCTCCTGACAAGCAAGCAGAATTCGTGAGGGGTGTCTTCGATGCATGGGATGAACTCGGCGACAGAATTCCTTTTCTGAACTACTTTATGATGTACGATTTTCCGGACGCGATTATTAAGGACCAGCTTGCTTATTACGGTGTGAGTGAGAATACAAAACCATTGGTTAAATTTCTGAGTTCATTGGGCCTGCATGAAACGAATGGAAAGCCTCGACCCGGTTGGGAAATATTTCATCGTAGAGGCAACTTAATCAAGTAAGAGATTTAGAGTGAATTGAGTATGTGGCTGAAATATAATGTGGAAAACATGAGCTTGAGTTGAAAATTCACTACGTTATGATTGTCAGTGTGTAAGTACACCCTGGTTACATGCTACCACCGACACATCACGGGGCCTCGGCTTGCGAGCGATTATCGACTTATAAAATCGCAGTCTGTAAAACTCGCAGACCAAACTGACACGCTTTGATGGTTTCATGCCGTGCGCTCACAAGCCATCAACTCAGCCGGGGAGTGCAATAGCACTGATTTCAGATCAGATTTCAGTAACAGACTTTGACCCAACGAGTCACTGGTACCTTGATCGTATAGCAGCGAACGCTTTTTACACGATAAGGCTTACCACAATGGTCATAACGCGTGATATAAACCGTCTTATATTGTTTCTGATACTTGTATGTGGTCACTTGCCGATATTGGCATTGTTGCTGTGGCTGGTGTCCATAGCCGGCAGAAACGGGAGCAGCTCCGGTTACCGCAAAAATCCCTGCTAAAACTGCCAAAACCATCGTTTTGTTCAAATTCGTCATGACTCTCTCCTGTGTCTACGGTTTAATTGTGACTTGTGTGTTTGATATCAGGGAAACGATACCTTCTGGTAAATCTTCCCCTGAAATTCTGATTTTTAAAAAGAAATCTAACCACCGAGCTTAAAGCAGCAACCCGCCTAAGTTTGAAGCTAAAAAAAGCCTTGGTTTCAGGCCAATTCTCAGAAAACTCAGACATAACTACCAAATTTCTCCAGGGATTTTTCGTCAACGTCAACTCCAAACCGCGACATCTCGTGTAACTGTTTGTTGCCATCCAGAACATAGATGGGAGTCGAGGTTCGATCTCGGTCTGTGATCAGAAACGCGTCTCGAGTGGTGCTGTCTGTAGAAGCTCCTGAAGTGATCAAAGCGATGTTGAGTACGATGTCTAAGACGATGTTCATTGTTCTGCCTTTCGATTGGGATATTTGAGAGTTTGTTTTCCAGGAACTTACGATTCCCGGCTTTCAAAAGGAGAACGAACGCCAGGGGATTTTCTTCCCCTGAAATTGAATAAATCTTGAGAATTTCAAAATTCCGCGCGTACCTTGGGAGATAGAATGAGTTTGATTAAGAACGAATGAAATCAAGAGGACTTACTGGTAGTAGCTCTTTTCACTCTCAGGACAAAGTGTTCCGGAAGCCGACGATTGCAAATCTCAGAATCCGAAGAGACTAATGCAGGCAGGTTATTCGGAGTGAGAACAAGAGTGAGAACAAGAATGAAATGATTTCAACTCTGTTCGCTCTTGAATCCAGGATTGACATTTCAATGTCAGTCTCTCAGGCAAGGCAGATGGTTTTCCATACTAGGCTGCCGATCCAATTTAACCGGGATGAATCGATGAATTCTAACAGAAAACCGGGAACCTGAGCCTGTAAGATCAGATCCGTTTGGTCAGATCCGTTTGATCAGATTGAAAAGCGGAGAGGGGGGGATTCGAACCCCCGGTCC
>NZ_CALEMX010000509.1 GCF_937910335.1 uncultured Gimesia sp.
TGAATTTGCTAAATTGATCTCACAAGCGAGTACCCCTCGATCACGTACCGTCATGGTTACAACCAGAAAAGAAAGTAATTCAGGAAAACGTACTCACTTACACAAAATGTTTGAAAAACGAGGCCTTGAGATGAATGGACAATGGAGAGCAATCGAAGCTGATCCAGAACTTCTTTCGCGCTGGCTCGTTTTAGATATCGACTGATTTCACCTGATAGAATTATTATCTAGTAGAGCATGGCTTGTGAATTTAACATTTACGTTTCAATTCAGTATCTATTTTCTTGTCGCCTTATCAAGCATCATGTTTATGATGGCGGAAGGTGGAGTCTTTCCACAACTGTTGACGATTCCTTTAGGCCTGTTGACTCTTTTTTTTACCGACCGCTGGAATAAATTCAGTTTGAGTCCTCTCTGGGGCAATATCTTAGGACTGCTAGCATTCCTGGTTGTCTGTAATGAATTTATCTCAGATATCGAAGGCCGCCTGCTGGCTGGTGCACATTTTTTAGTGTATTTGACTTGGATTATTCTCCTGCAAAAAAAAGGAGAGACGCAATACTGGTGGCTTGCTGCATTAGGTTTTTTACAGATTGCGGTTGGATCAGTTCTGACCGAATCTGGTTATTACGGCCTGCTACTTGTAGTTTACTTGTTTTTGGCGATCTGGACTCTTTCTGTATTTTCACTCTTCCGAATTCGAAATACCTTCTACAAAGAAGAAACCTCTGGAACGATCCCACAAATGACAGTCGCCGGCGATGTTACTTCGCCATTTCGTTTGACAAGTCAGGTTCGAGGTGGAGTTCAAGCTGACCAAAACCGACAGTGGCTAACTGGAGAATTTTTCTTTGCAACGATTGCTTGCTCGATTAGTGCTTTATTCATATCAATGTGTTTCTTTTTACTCATACCGCGATTATGGGCCAATCGTACTTATTTTGATAATGAGACTCTCGCCGCAAGTCGTCAACCAATGGTTGGATTCTCTGAAAAAGTACAACTGGGTGAAATGGGAGAAATCCTTGAAAGTTCTGAACGCGTCTTGGAATTGGCGATATACGACAACGAAACGGACGAACCGGTTTCTGTTAATGATTTTATTAATAAATTCGGGTTGGATGAACCTCTCTTCCGTGGCGCGATTCTTTCAACATATCAGAATGGCAGTTGGACGAGAGCGAGGATGGATTATGACAGGCGACTCTTAAATTCCATAGAACTAAATACAGACAAACTCTATCGGCAGGAAATTATCCTGGAATCGATCGGAACAAAAGTATTGTTTCTCATGCAACCGTTTGTTGGGATGGATATGCCGCGTAATTCAGGAAACGTTGTCAATCAAGATACTCTGGCAGTGAGACAGAAATCTCAACCTCGAAAAGGAGAAAGTACGAAGTATAGTGTACTGACAGCAAAAAAGCCGGCTGACAATCTCGAAATGAATATTCTCTTCGAAGAAATAGATTATCTGAGATTACCTCGCGACGATATTGCAAATCTCATTCGGTATACAAAGGAATTAATAGCATCTCACCCGGAATTAAAATCAAACACTGAAAAAGCCAGATTAATTGAATCACATTTACGTGATTCAGGTGAATTTACTTATACACTCAATATGTCAATTCATGATCCCACCATAGACCCGGTTGAAGATTTTCTCTTCAATCGCAAATCAGGGCACTGTGAATACTATGCTTCTGCTCTGGCCCTGATGTTAAGAGCCATCGATATCCCAACGCGCGTCATCACTGGATTCAAAGGAGGAGAACAGAAATATTTATCTCATCAATTCGAAGTGCAACAGCGTTATGCACATTCCTGGGTGGAAGCATATCTAGATCATCATTGGGTAACGATGGATGCCACACCGACTTTAGCAAGAGCCGAAAGCGTCGCACAAAACGCTCCTTCATTGAGCAACCTGAAAGGCATCTCAAAAATGATGTCCCAGTTCTGGTCGGAATATGTTGTGGGGGTCTCCTACCAACGGCAAAAAACGTCTTTTTATGATCCGTTACTCAGAACAGGGAAGAAACTCAAAAACAGGTTGATTTATATTCGCGCAACAATGTCAGAAATTCTAGCATCAATCAAATGTTTTTTACTGTCGCCCCGTCGCTGGTTTAGTTGGGAAGGCGGCGCAGCGGTTTTTATCATTACAGGTCTGTTTTTTATTGTAAAATGGCTGCTACGTATGAGTATCAAATTAGCCAGAATGATTTTCCGTCAAAAAATGCGATCTCAAGATGCTGTCAATTCAGCCAATGTTGCATTTTACGAAAAATATCAATCCTTACTTGCAACGAAAGGCTTTGTTCGATCCCGGTCTGAAACCCAAAAAGAGTTTGCCGATCAAATCAGCGTTGACTTGAATGTAGAATTAAGTCAGTCGCAAATCGTTGAGTATCCGGAGTTCTTTACAAAACTGTTTTATGAAGTCCGATATGGCAATCATCCACTGGAAAAACAACAATTCGATGAGATTCAAGAAAAGTTGACCACCTTTGAATCTGCTCTATTGAACGAAAAACCGCATGAAAAAATGAAGTAATGGTTATGCGTCCCGCAGTCGCGGATCAGAGGCTTCCTGCAATCCTTCGCCAATCAGATTATAAGCCAGAACTGCCAGAAAAATGGCCATACCTGGAAAGAAGATCAACCACCACATTTGCAGGTTTTGCCGTCCAAGATTGAGCAGCGTCCCCCAACTGGGATTGGGTGGTGGTGCACCAAATCCCAGAAAGCTGAGACCACTTTCAATCAGAATGGCAGCCGCAATTCCAAAAGTGATTGGAACAAGAACAGGCGCTAATGAATTGGGCAGGATGTAACGAAATATAATTCGAAATTGACCGACTCCCGTCGTCTTTGCTGCAAGAACAAAATCACTTTCGCGCAGCTTCATGAATTCTGCGCGCGCCAGACGTGCAATACCCGTCCAGCCAGTGCAGCCGATAATGGCCATCATATGCCAGATAGTAGGCGAGTCAATAATGGCAATAATCGCAAGAATTAAAATTAAGGTGGGAATACACATGACGACCTCAATCAGGCGACTGAGTCCCATATCGATCCATTTCCCATAAAAACCAGCTAAAGCTCCCACAATGATTCCAATGACTCCAGCAATGCCCATAGAAACAAAGCCGACCAATAAGGCGATCGTTGTCCCATGCACCATTTGAGCAAACACGTCGACACCACGCTGATCTGTTCCAAACCAGTTCCGGAGACTGGGGGAGCCAGTCTCTTGTGTTGGATTGCCTGGCAAGCCTTTCCATTCATCATCATAAATGCGGCGATACGGATCCTGATACACTAAAGGCCAGATCGCCCAGCTATCAGCGTCTTTTTTCTGTAGATTTTCAGGATAGCGATTTCGAAATTTATCTTTTTGAAATATCGGGTTTTCCCATTCACGGCGAAAGTAACCCAATGCCGGAAAATAGATATGCCCTTTATATTTACATATGATTGGTTTTGTACCAGCTATTGCAGGAGCAAAGACGGCTACAAAACCTAAAAAGCCAATGTAGATTAATGCCAGCATAGCCATTTTTCGTCCCTTGAAACGTTGCCAGGTTTCAGCCCAGAAGTTGGGGGACTTTTTTACGCTCTTCTGTTGTGAAGTAGATTCAGGTTTTTCTTCAGATTTCTCTTGCATCATAATTTTGTTGATTCAAAACAGGAACACGGTAAAGATCAATTATTCGATTCTAAGAAACGCGATTAATGGTCTGCAATTTTGATTCGTGGGTCTGCCATCGCATAAAATATATCAGCCAGAAGTTGCCCGGCTAATGTTAATATGGAAAACATTAATGTCAGTCCCATGATGGTAGGGTAATCTCTTTCCAGAATCGATTCAAAATATAATTGGCCCATTCCCGGCCAGCTAAAGATTCGTTCGATGATCACAGAACCTCCTAACAACGAAGGCAGTGTTAATCCAATTAATGTAACCAGAGGAATAAACGTATTTCGAAAACCATGCTTGACTAATACCGTTATGGGACCTAACCCCTTTGCACGAGCCGTTCGAATATAATCCTGTCTCATAACTTCATGCATATTGGCACGAATAAAACGACTGTAATATGCCAGACTGCCATATGTGTAACAAATCACCGGCATCAAAGCATGTTTGAAAATGTCCCAGGTTTGTTGAGCTGCTGTCATGGATGCATAGCCATCGCTTTTCATTCCATACAGGGGCAACCAACCTAAATAATTTGCCAGATAGATCTGTAAAAACAGAGCTGCTACAAAGCTGGGAAAAGAGTAAAGCATGTACAGAATCGTGCCGACAATGCTTTCGTCAAGTTTTCCCTGTCTTGCCGAGGAATACAGGCCCATGGGTATCGCCAATAGATACGTGAGAAACAGAGAACTCAATGATAAAATTAAGGTGGGGCCGATGCGCTCTTTGATCAGTCGGGCCACAGGTTGCTTTCTTGAAATGGACCTCCCAAAGTCTAACTGAAGTACATTTTGCACCCATACTCCATAGGATTGGTACCAGGGCTTATCCAACCCATAGGCTATTTTCATGCGTTCTTCATCGGCTTTGCTCAACTCTTTGCCAGGATCAATCATCGCCATATTGACAGAGATTGGTGTCCCGGGCATGTTGCGGATCAAACCGAAAATGATAAACGTAATCAATACCAGGGTAATCGACCCGATGAAAAGCCTTCGCACTAGATAGCTGAACATGCTTTTGAATCAATCCATTAACAGAATCAACAAAAAATGTAATGACTTCCAAGGCTATCCGGTATGAAACCTGGTCCGCCTTCCATGTTAAAACAAAATGTTTCAACCAGCTATTTGCTGACAGGTTTCCAAAGACTTCCAAATCCCGGTCCATACCCGTAAGGTCCACGTGGACTGAATACATAGCCTCTCAAATCTTTATTGAAACCGTAGAACGAATTTCGGAAATAAAGCCATGTGTAGGGCTGATCTTCATACAGGATTTGATGGATTTTCCCATAAATCTTGGCGCGTTTGTCTTTGTCGAATTCACGACGTCCTTCTTCGAAAAGCTTATCGACTTCAGGATTTGAATATTGACCGTAATTACGCCCCGCGTCCGTCTTCCACAAATTCACAGAAGTATCCGGATCAGTTCCCGTTCCCCATCCAGCGAACATAGCCTGATACTGATGCTTCCTTGACTTTTCCTGCATGACCGTAAACTCGGTCGGTTTGACATCACAGAGAATGCCAATCTGCTCCAGATTTTCTTTGAGTAAAGTACAAATCGAAAGCGATAAAGGCCTGGTAGTAGTCATGATCGTGAACTGGAACGGAATAAATTTTCCGTCAAATTCCTTGTCACGGATTCCATCACCATCATGGTCAATCCATCCGGCATCATCCAGTAAGTTTTCGGCTTTAGTCAGATCTTGCTTATATGGTTTCGTCATGGGTTTTGGAGACATCCAGGCGGTTTCGTGATAAACGCCGGTGCATGGCTGATATAAACCATAACAAAGCTCTTTCAGCATTTCGTCATGATTAAAGGCATAAGACATCGCCTGACGAACCCGCTTATCCTCAAAGAATAATGTCTTGCAGTTCCACCCAAAATAGAAATAGACCCATTCCAAACCATTTGCTTTGGTACAGTTTTTATAAAAATCATCGTTTTCAGTTTGTGTTTTCCACAATTCAGGATTGAGAGCCATCTCATCAATTTGCCCTTTTTTCAATGCCAATAAGGCCGTATTCGGATCCTGAATGATTCTCAGACGCACGCGTTCGAAATAGGGTCTTCTTCGGACCTCTTTGCCATCGTGCATATACCAGCTATCTCGCCGCCTCAAAACAATTTCCTGCCCCCGGACTCGTTCCTCTAACTCATAGGGACCACCGGTAACAGGATTATTTTCGTGCTTCACATGATATTCACTATCCTGAAGAGTCGGGTCTGTTTTCAATTCTTTTTCATAGATGTGCTTGGGGATAATCGGAAAATTAAGATTCCAGACATTGGTGGGCAGCGCTTCTTTGTGAAAAAACACCAGTGTCTGATCATCATAAGCTTGAATCCAGCGGATCTGATCTGTGCCAGATCTGACGGCAGGCACCGGAACTTTCGGATTCATAATGGTCTGAAAAGTAAATACAATATCATGTGCCGTGATGGGCACACCATCTGACCAGGTCAGATCATCACGAAGTACGACTTTGTCATAGAGCTTGTCTTTACTGGATTGCCACGAAACTACAGTATCGGAAACAGCAAAAGGAATGAAATTCCAATCAAAACTGAATAACCCAAAACCAGTCAGTGAAGAAACCTCAAATTCCACAGCGGAACTTCCCATAATTGGGTTCGTACTTTTCATATCCGCCCCGACATGGCGATTGATGGTGGCGCCCCAGTTGACTTCTTCATCATTTTCAGGCAGCCTGCCCAAAGCACTCAGGATCTTTTCATTGATCTCCTGATTTGTGTTTTTGAGTTTGAGAGCATCAGCGACGCTGATTAATTGCTTTTCTTTACTTTGTCGTTCACGTAATAGATCCATACTGTCAAGAACGGGTTGTTTTTCCCATTCCACGTTTGCATCCAGGTCAGCGAGTTTGGGTGCATCAAACGGTTCCAGCAATATTTCAGGAGGAGTGCCGTCAGTCGATTCTGATTTTTCAGATGATTCTGACTTCTCTTCCCCATTATCGGAAGAAGGCCCTGGGCAACCGGTGAGAAGTAAGGAGAGTAAGACGGTCAAAAGCAACGGACTCAGGCGGGAAACTAAATACATGGATATTCCTTCAATTTACTCCATTGAAAAGTCGGAAAAATCACTTAAAGATTAGGAGGCCTCTTCCAATAAAAAAGAAGAAAGCACATCGATTACTGATCTCAGATTGTGGCAGACTGAGGCAAATAGAACAAGGCTGATTTTGGTTTTAAAAGCAAGTTATGTTTAGACTTACCATTAACCAAAATCAGCCTTATTGACATTAACAGGCGGTCCCTGCTTCACTCACAGAGAATCCTCAGTTCTTATTGAAAGACACCA
Organism: uncultured Gimesia sp.; assembly: GCF_937910335.1. Classification (GTDB taxonomy): domain Bacteria; phylum Planctomycetota; class Planctomycetia; order Planctomycetales; family Planctomycetaceae; genus Gimesia. The sequence continues at coordinate 7,044 of NZ_CALEMX010000509.1, forward strand.
ACCCAGTAGTGACTGCCATTTATTACCATGTAACCAAATCCAACTTGTGAACCCGTCACCATGATGGAATGATGTGCCGGTGAGGCAATCCAGCCATCGACAGCCGATGCAGCTGTTGTAGGACCTTGAAAGATAATTTCAGGCCAGGGTAAATTACTATGCTGGTAATACCCGGTTTCGGCCATCCAGCTTGCATGTTCTTGTGCCTTTAAACACATTTTTGTGTTCAAAGTCAGCGCTGAAAGTCCATTTCGCTTTCGTTCTACGTTATGCAGCTTCAATAGTTTCTGGATCGTAGGGTGTTTGATCAGCCAGTCATGTTCGCTTTTTTTCAATTCCTCAGAAGATACTGGTTGAATAAACAATAGACAAAATAGACTTGCTAAAACGACGTTCCTTGATGGTCTTATAGTCATGATCCTTTTCCTAGTCTTTCCGTATCGGATGGTAAAATGTCACACCAGCACAAAGAATGCCGGTTCCGTAAACTACGAAAGAAAGACTAGCAATGGAAATTCTGGCAGTCTACTGTACGGAAAGTAGAAAATCGGCTACTTAATT
>NZ_CALEMX010000510.1 GCF_937910335.1 uncultured Gimesia sp.
TTGAATCACTCGCAGAAAAATAGAGTGTATCAGAAGTCCAATGACTGTAATGCCCCCTTCCCTCTTCACGAATTAATTTATGAACCGCGTGGGCATGTGATAATGGCTTTCCGTTTTCTAACAAAATAAATTTTGATTTCGATTCGCGATCAGCGGTTCGAGGAATCGTTAAACGAGCGATATAACATGAGCCCTGTTCAACTGAAATTGCATCAGGATTAATCATCTCTCTGATGATTTCTGACTTCTTTTTCGAAAGTACTTCTGGATGAAGAGCTTCAGATTTAATTTTATGAGATTGAACAGGTGCTTCTGCAAGAACAGATATTTGAATCGTCGATACCAGCCAGATGCTTGTAAAATACAGAAATGATCGAAGTTGCGTTTTATTCATAATGTACTCTTGTTTGAGTCAGCGGGAAAATCTGGATAAAATCAGATTAAGTTGTTGTGAATGCTAGCAGAGATTGATGATAATGGTATCCGATTTCAAAGTTTTTTTGATGGGTATGCTTATGCGATTTATATATCTGTGTTTGTTTATATGTTTGGCATTCAATGTCAAATTCGATAGCAGCATTAATGCAGAAGAGAGAGCTGTTCGAAAACGTTCAGCGCCGGAAAAAATTGTATCATCATGGGATGATCTACTTGAAGGAATCAGTTCTCCTGAGAGTTGGACAGCGCGTAAAAAAATCCTGAAACAACGGTATTTAGATCTGATCCGAGATCGCTATAAGCCTGTAAAGCCTGAACTGGAAATCCAGTTTCATGATACGGCCATTGTCGATGGTATTTATCGGCGACAATTAATTAGCTATCGGGTGGAAGAAGATGAGCGGGCACATGCTTATTTGGGAGTGCCTCTCAATCTTCGAGGTCCTGCTCCTGCGATAGTCGCCTTGCATGGGACTTATGCATCTGGAAAGCAACGTGCTGCTGGATTAATTGAGAATTCCGATAAAGCGTATCTGGATCATTTATGTCGTAAAGGTTATGTGGTGATCGCGCCGGATCATTTTGTGGCTGGACACCGTATTCCTGATGAAGGTCCTTATGAAACAACAGCCTTTTACAAAAAACATCCGAATTGGACTGCCGTCGGAAAGTTTACTTATGAGCACTCAATAGCGATTGATGTTTTACAATCACTCAAAGAAGTCAATCCAGAAAAAATTGGTGTACTCGGTCATTCATTAGGGGGACATGGTTCGATGTTCCTGGCCGCATATGACGAACGAGTTCAGGCTGCAGCAGGAAACTGCAGTGCTTCTTTTTTTCGACAAAATTTAAGAGTTGATGCATGGGCTCGCGATCGTTGGTATATTTATTTTAAACACATCCGGCCCGAGTTAATGGAAGGAAAATTACCTCCGATTGATTTCCATGAAATTATGTCCTTAATTGCTCCGCGTGCGTTTCTTGATTTATCAGGTCTGAATGATGGAAATCCACTGACACAACGTCAGAGAATACTGATGTTACTAAAAGTGATGGATGTATATGAAATAGAAAAGGCACCACAGAAATTTGCGTTTTTTGTGCACGGTAAAGGACATTCTGTCGCCCATGAATCACGGGAATTGATGTATGGCTGGATGGATTCCAACTTGAAACCTAAATCAGCCACCAAGACAAAACTCGTTACTCCCTGATAACTGGTTCGTTACTATTCGTTTTTATTCAGCATTCTGAAACATCGGTTGGAAAGAGGAGTTAGATGGAGCTTTTGATAATCCGGCATGGAATGGCCGAAAATGCAGGTACTGTTCCCGGAGGTGACTCAGCTCGTCCATTAACCGAATATGGCAATCAGCAGTTTCGGAAGGTCGCTAAATGGATTAGCAAACATCAGAGTCGTCCCGATTTGATCCTGCATAGTCCTTTAGTGAGAGCAACCCAGACAGCTCGGATCTTACAGGATGAAGTCGAGTTGAGTGATGAATTGTGTTGTGCTCACAATTGGTTAGGATTTGGTTTGAATCTGGATACATTGGTTTCATTTATCAGGTCTTCGCAATTCGAGAGAATTGCAATCGTTGCACATATGCCAGACGTTGCACGGTGTACCGCCGATTTAATTGGTGGTGGTTCAATTATTTTTAAGCCTGGAAATGTCGCCTGTATTCAGTTTGATTCCATCATAGGAACGGGTCAAGGCAGCTTAAAATGGCATTTGAACGCCTCGCTTTTTTAACAAATAGCTTTCCCGGGGCGAGTTGACGACTGCAACTCCCTGTTAGAAAACGATCGTACGTGGGGAGCTAGGAGTTGCTGCCTGCGATCAATTCCAAGAGCCTGTCGTCTGTAAGATTGCTGGCAACATAGTTGGCAGAACTGAAATCCCCATAGTCACTGTATTCGTGAGGAATAGAAACGACATATGCCCCGGCGCTCGCTCCGGATTTTGTGCCCGTTTCACTGTCTTCCAGCACCAGCATTTGTTCGGGATCGACTCCGAAATTCCGAGCTGCACTCAGGTAAATTTCGGGATGAGGCTTGCCATGGGTAACATCTTCTGCGGTTAACGTGATCTGAAATCGATGAGTCAGGTCAAATTTTGTGAGTAATGTTTCCAGATAAGGTCGCGGTGATGATGTTGCGACTCCTTTGGGAATCTCCAATTCATCCAGATAATCCAGTAATTCAAATAAACCGTGCATCGGCTTCAAATGCTGATCGAGGAGTGAATGGAAGATTTCCTGACTTTCGAGCCATAGCTCGTGGGGATCTTCTGGCTCATTTAGATGGCTGGAGAGGTGTTGAAATCCTTCCAATGCGCGGCGACCCATCATTCCCTGCAGGATATCGGGTGTCATTGATTTTCCGCGACGCTGTAATAAGGCATCACCTGAGAGAAAGAAAACGTGCTCAGTATTAAACATTAATCCATCCAGATCAAAGGCCACTGCCTGGATGGTGGTAGTTTGAGACATTGGTTAACTCTTTTAATTCAAACTGAGAGAGGAAATCGCATATTCGAAGGCAGGATAGTGAATTTGTGAGCAAGTTTCAACGGAGTTGCTTACATTTGAAGTTTCTGATTTCGATAGCTGAGATCCAGGATTTCCATGGGATGCGCAACATAAAGCGGTTTGCGAGCCTGGCGTAACTGTGAATCAATTTGTAACGTACAGCCGACATTTCCGCTGATCACAACTTCAGCTCCGGTAGCGAGAATATTTTCCAGTTTTCGTTTTCCTAACTGGTCTGCCATTTCAGGTTGGGTCAGATTGTAACTTCCCGCCGCTCCGCAACAGATAGTCGACTCATTGAGTGGTACCAGAGTTAATCCTGGAATCAACTCGAGCAGCTTACGTGGTTGGTTCTGAATTTTCTGAGCATGTACCAGATGACAGGCGTCGTGATAGGTTGCTCGAATTGGAATTTCCCCCTCGGGAGGAACCGGTCCCAAGTCAAATAAAAACTCAGAAACGTCCCGAAATTTAGTCGCCAGTTGTTTGAGTTGTTCAACTTGTTCGGTTGGGACTCCCTTGATTTCATCAACGATGTGTCCATAATCTTTCAACATGGCGCCACAGCCAGCGACATTCACAATAATGGCGTCGATTTGTTCAAGTTCAAATGCTGCCAGATTTTGCAAAGCAAATTCAAGTGCTTCCCGGTCTGCCCCACTATGATAATGGATTGCACCGCAGCAAGTTTGAGTGCGGGGGACAATCACCTCACAGCCGTTGGCTTGTAACACACGGGCTGTCGCTCGATTGACATGACTATACATTCCTTCTGAAACGCAGCCGGTAAACAGGGCAACTCGTGCGCGTTGAGTTCCCAACGCTGGTAAAATCTCCGGTGAAGAAGGTTCAGCTGGTCGAAGTCGAGGCAACAAATTGTGCATTCGTCTTAATTTTTGAGGCAACAAGTACTGCAACCTGCAAATTTCCAGCAGTTTGTCGATTTTTAAAAACTGCATGATGCGTGCGGGCAGTAATGCCCAACGGATCCTCTTGGGATAAGGAAAGAGGCGATAGAGAATCCAACGGTGGAACCAGTCATTTTGAGTGCTCTTCCCTTGGGAAGATTCCAATTTATGAACATCAACACGAAACGGTTCGATTAAGCGACCATACTGAACCCCGGAAGGACAAGCCGTCTCACAACTCCGGCAATCAAGACAGAGGTCCAGGTGCCCTTTTACTGCATCGGAAAGTTCAATACGCTGATCGACAACAGCGCGCATCAGGTAAATGCGTCCCCGAGGACTATCATTTTCATTTCCGGTTTCCAAATAAGTCGGACAGGCAGCTGTACATAAGCCACAATGAATACAGTCAAGAAATTTTTCATACGGAATCTCAGAACCGGGGATTTGCTCTATTTCTTTGGGAGCAAGAGTGGAATTTGTAATAGAACTATCGGGCATTATTGATTAACTCGTCTGAGATGATTCGTTCAATATAAAAATTAATAAGATCACAATATGATTACAGCTATGTTTCAACAAGTTCAGTAAAACGTTTTGAATTCAAAAGTTGGTTCGGATCAAGTGCATTTTTAAGTTGTTTCATTAAAGACCATCCAGGTGGGGGCGAACAAAAAAGTGGGAGTAGATCGGACCATTCAGATTCACATTGATAGACTGTTAGATATCCAGTTTTGTGGTCAATGGATTTTTTAAGCTGACTTAAGATTTGTTTGACATCTTCCAATGAACTTGCTGAGTCTGGTAAATGACCAAATACAATTCCATCTGCTGCATGGGCCTGAATGGCAATGTTTAATTGAGTCGCAGATTCTACAAATTTCATCATCTGTGAAGGAAGAACAACAGCTTTTAGAGTGACTGGGTCATCCGATGATGTCTGATATTCTGTGAAAACGTTGTAGAGTCTCGTAGCATGATCAGGCTCAATGATTTGACTATTCAGAGGAGAAAACTCTTTCCATTCTTCGATAATTTGATTGGCTTGCCATTTAACTACATTTCCGGGGCCTTCATAACTAATGCAAATAACATTATGCTCTGAGGGCAGTTCCAGGCGTGACTCTGCAGCAATTTGTCTGGCAGCTTTGCTGTTACAGTATTCAACAGCTGTGGGCCGTGTTCCAGAGGTGATCATGGCATTGAGAGCCAGCTCAACGTTTACATACGAATCAAAAGCGAACCAGACCATGCACATAGATTCTGGTTTGGGACGCAGGTTCAGAGAAACCTGACTAATGATTGCCAGGGTCCCCAGGGATCCCACCATCATTTTTTTAAGATCATAACCTGCAACATTTTTGACAACTCGCCCTCCCGATTTGAAAAGATTTCCCTTTCCATCGATGGCTGAAATCCCAATGACGTAGTCCCGAATTGTTCCATACGAAAACCGTTTTGGCCCACTCGTGTTCGTAGCGATGACGCCTCCCAAAGTGGCTCGGTTGGACTGGGGAACGTCAATGGGTAATCGCTGTCCTTCTGCCGAGATGATTTCATTGAGTTGATCGATTCGCATACCTGCTTCAACGGTGATTGTCATATCACGTACTGGATAGTCGATAATTTTGTTCAGTTGGGATGTGCAAATCTGAGTTCCGGACAAGCTGGAAGGACAGCAGACAGAAAAAGATGTCCGGCCACCTGCCGGGAAAATCTGTTTTTGGGCCGCTATCGCATTCTCAGTTATAAAACGACTCAATTCAATTTGAGATGCGGGAACGAATTCTTCCAGATCACCAGAATGTAGGGACGACATAGGTCTTCTTTCAGTAGCCTTGTAGTAATCTTGTCTCTCAGGCAGATTGATTTTTGACTGTCATCACAAAATCAATGTGGTGCATGACGAGTGGGGTGAGATTGAGTAATCTTTGAACTTCCATCTGTTTGATGAGGAGGTAATACCTTGTCGCGGCTGCAAATCTGTCGCGGATTAAAAATATTACGAACAGTTTCCATAGTGGCCAGATCAATTTGATTGAAGATGCGACTCATAAAATTAATTTTTTCAACACCAATTCCATGTTCACCAGTGACGCTCCCTCCCAGTTCCAGACATTTATCCAGAATCGCTTCACTTGCCTCCATCACTTTTTGAATTTGTTCTTTGTCGCGTTCATCAAAAAGAAGAATGGGATGCACATTTCCATCGCCGGCGTGAAATACATTGACAATTCTCAGGCCGTAACGTTTGCTGGTTTCTTCAATAAATTCGAGGATTTCAGGAAGTCTCGTCCTGGGAACGACTCCGTCTTGAGTGCAATAGCTCGGGCTGAGGCGGCCAATGGCGCCAAAAGCCTGTTTACGGCTTTTCCAGATGAGAAGTCGTTCTTCAGGGGTGTCCGCTCTTTGGATTTCCCGAACGTTACAGGAATTGCAGATCTCAAGTATTTGACGCACTTCTTCATCTAAAGCAATTTCCAGACCATCTACTTCAATTAGTAATACGGCCCCAGCGTCAAGCGGGAAGCCAAAGTGGAATGCTTCTTCTACCGCCTGGATAATCCCCTGGTCCATCATTTCTAATGCGGAAGGAATGATACCTGCTGCAATAATTTCAGAGATAGCGCGTGTTGCCTCTCCAATTGTCTGAAAAATTGCAAGCATGGTGCGATGGGATTCCGGATCTCGCGTCAGTCTGACAATCGCTTTGGTGCAGATTCCGAACGTGCCTTCGTTTCCAACATAGAGTCCGTGTAAATCATAACCGGGAACTTCTGCTGTGGGACCACCCAGTTCTATGATAGAACCATCGGGAAGAACGGCTTCGAGTCCTAGTAAATGATTCGTTGTGACACCATATTTTAATGTATGCGGCCCACCAGAATTAGTGGCAATATTTCCGCCAATTGTACAGGCACCTTGACTGGATGGGTCGGGTGCATAGTGGTATCCCGTCCCTTTTAAAGCATTAGTTAAATGTAAATTCACCATCCCTGGTTCAACTACGGCGTAACGATCCCTCAAGTTAATTTCCAGAATATTCTTCATCTTAGTCAAGACAATCATTACTCCCCCACCAATGGGAAGGCAGCCGCCGGAAAGGCTGGTACCCGCTCCTCTGGCGAGAAACGGTACATTAAATTGATTGCATCGTTTGACTATCGCAGAGATCTGTGCCGTGGTTGTGGGAAAAACAACAATGTCAGGAGCCGTTTTATCGACAATGTAACCATCGCATTCGTAGACCAGTAATTCGTCTGCATCAAATAAGATGCCCGCTTCGCCAACAATGAGGGTTAATTGTTGAACCAGTGCAGAAAAAGAAGCGCTTCCTGATTCCAACTCTTCGAGTGACTCGGGGTCCTGATTCATCATCTGGTTGGTTTGCTCAACCATTTTTGTGGATTACTTTCAATTTGACTGAAAGATAAATATTAATAACTGTAGTCCCATTTTAGAGCAAAGTATATGAAAGAATCAATTCTCTGGTTGCTCCATAGTTCAATTCAGATGGTTTCAGATGGAACAATAGTGAGTCGAGCGAAAAATGGTCGTTTACAAAGGCAGGATCTTATTTTTGATTGACCCAAATCGGGCTGGACCAGGCCATTTCCCCATTTGACTGAATCACTCTTACGTAATACCAGTCATCTTTATCTCCATTGCCAATATCTTCAAATTCAAAATCGGTTTCCCACTGACTATTAAAAACGATTCTATGAAGCATTGCGGATTCCCAGGGAAACGGTCGTGTAAATAACATCTCATTGCTTGTGGCAAGTTCAGCAAAGGTTTGTATTAATTGACACTCGCTGGGTTGAGTACAGGAAACTGATACTTTTGTATTAGCGTCTCCCTGGATTCGCATCACGACAGCCTTTTGAGACCAGTCGTCGACCTGTTGCTTGAGCGCGGTAAAGGACTGGACTTTGAGCTGAGTTGAAGTTTGTTCCAGAATTTGATCACGCCTGAACTCATCGAGAGGTCCGGTAGTGAAACAGGGTTGGATTTGTTGGAGATGCCCTCCTTCGATATCGATAGTGAAGTTCCAGTCGGCTGTTCCCCCCCATCCTAATGCCGGCCATGGGCCCCATCCATATTCAAACCGCAGGGTTACTGGTTTTTCCCAGGCACGATGGTCTGGTTCTTTGTCTACAGGAAAATTGCGATAAATGACTCGTCCATTTTTAAGGACTTCCACTCGATCGATTTCATCCCATCCTCGTACATGAACTTTTAGTCGACGTTGTTTTGTAAATGATAATTCCTGTCCCATCAATTGGTCATTCAGGGAAAAATCGAGTTCAATCCGGTCTCCTGTAACCGCATAGGTTCGCCGATTTCGAATTGCATCAAAGAGAGCGTCTCGCGTCAGTTCCGTGGCTTTGATTGCCGCTAGTCCTTCGCGGTAACCACCAGGGTGACCAAGATGATCATCGGTACTTGCGATGACTCCCAATCGATACCCCTGATTAAGATAGTATTGTAAGGTATGCTTTGTCCAACGGCCTCCCTCTGTATGTCGCTTATAGGGAAATGGAGCACGGTCATGCTCAGCACATCCCCATTCGGAATGGATTTCCAAAACGGGCGAAACATCTGAAGCCAGTTTTTTGGCATCAAAGCCACGATGGCCTAGACGATTCGCAGGGTGATGTGGGATCAGCAGGCAGCCTCTTTGCCTGGCAAATGCCTGTAGTTCAGCCAGGTCTTCAATGAGTTCGTAATCACCTTTCAGGTCAGGATAGAGGATATGGTAGTCCCCTTCTTGTGTTCCATGCCGTTCATAACCCAGGATTGTGACAAACTCGCCTGGCTTGTCAAAACTTTTAGCCAACTCAACTACTTCAGGCCAGCGGGAACGGGCTACATGGAATCCATTTTTCCATTTATGCGTGATTTTTCCGTCATAATCTTCGACATCTGGCCAATAGGAATGAGGGGTAAACGCGTAAAAATCCAAGTGGTTCCGCGCAATTTCGAAGGATCGATCCAAAGAACCTAGTGCATATCCAACCTGGTTATGATTATGCAAATCTCCAAAGTAATTAATGTAGTTCAATGACATGTATTTATCACTTGAAACTAAAACTCGGATATAGTCCCGCTCGAAATTAGTGCAGGCGAAAATCTGGTTCGAGAATGACACCAGTTTTGGCAGGATCAAGTTTCATAACGTTTGTTAGAAGATGATGCAGTCGTAGATTGAGTCACTTACCTTGCTGTGTGGTCAAATTCGGCTAAAGAATCGCTCGGATTTTTTCCAGAAATTCACTATTAGTAGGAAATTTCTTGAGTGTGTTGCCAAGTTGTTCCATTGCTTCAACTGGGCTTAGAGAGATCAAACTTCTTCGAAGCATTGTGACACCGTCCAAAACTTCTGGATCCAGAATTTTTTCCTCACGACGTGTACCAGAAAGCGTGATATCAATGGATGGGAAAATACGGCGATCAGAAAGTTCGCGGCTGAGAACCATTTCCATATTACCGGTTCCTTTGAATTCCTGGAAAATCACTTCATCCATGCGACTGCCTGTGTCAATGAGTGCCGTTCCCAGTACTGTGAGAGAACCACCTTCATCAAAGCGACGTGCAGTTCCAAACATCTTTTTAGGGAGATCCATAGCTTTTACATCGAGGCCACCGCTCATCGTACGGCCGGTGTTGCCAACCCATTTGTTGAATGCTCGCGCCGTTCGTGTGATACTATCTAATAAAATGAAAGCATCTTCGCCTGCTTCTGCCAGTCGTTTGCCACGTTCAAATATGAGTTGGCTTGTACGAACATGGCTTTCAACATCACGGTCCATTGAAGATGAAATGACTTCACCTTTGATAGAACGTTCCATTTCAGTAACTTCTTCAGGACGTTCATCAATCAATAAGACCATCAAGCGGATTTCAGGATGATTCTTGCTGACTGCTTCAGCAATATCCTGTAATAACATGGTCTTTCCCGTCCGGGGAGGAGCCACAACGAGTGCCCTTTGGCCTTTTCCTATGGGGGTAAGCAGGTCCATGATACGCATCGTGATAGGCATGGGGCCTGTTTCAAGTTTGATTTGTTCGAATGGATTAACCGGAGTCAATTCCTCAAAGCACTTTATTTCCATATACTCTTCAACGGTTCGTCCATCAATGGTTTCGATGGTTTTGAGTCGTGGGCCTTGGCCTCGAGTGCCAGGGCCGACTTCTCCCCGAATCAGGATACCTTCGCGCAAATTATGTTTTTCAATTAAGGAACTGGAAACAAAAGCATCAGAGTCTTGCGCTTTATAATTGACTTTAGGGTCTCTGATAAAGCCGTAAGCTTTGGGATGAAGTTCCAAAACGCCTTCGATAGTACCTGAGATATTTTCATTGGCGGCAGATGATGTAGAACGGGGACGTCGAGCTTGATTTCTGCCTCCCGTGCGAGATCGGTTTCCACCTCTATTGTTTGAGCTATTTGAATTGTTGGAGCGGCCTCGATTTCCACCTCCCTGACGATTCTGGCCTTGGCCTTGGGCTTGTCCTTGATTGGCAGGAGCGGTGTTGGTTCCGTCTGGTTTTCTTCTCCGTCGTCTTCTCCGGCGATTACCACCTGTTTTATCAGATTGGTCACTCTGGGTTCGTTCTGAGTTATCGTCGCCTACGGATTCAGCAGGAGTGTCTGACATACTTTCATGTTCTCTTTCAGGTTCTGCTTCACTTTTGGATGAATGCGAGTTTTCGAAAATTTCAAGGTTTTCTTCTGCTTTGCGATGGTATTCATCCTGCAAAGCGTCAGTTTCACTTTTTTCAAAAGAGTCCTCTGCGGAAGCCTCTACTTTTTTTGGTCTCTTTGTTGATTTTCGGCGAGTGGTTTTGGGTTTGTCTGAAGTTTCAGAACTTTTAGCAGCCATACAGAAACACCAAATCATTCTAATATAGTAACGAAATATTCAGAGTCACAACTTCGGCATGAACGTCTCACGAAGTAAACGATATTCATTCAAGCCCGGGTTATTATCAGCATAGCGCTAACAATGATGCTTGAATTCAGCTGGTAAACTTCTGAACGAGCCGATTCTTAATTCAGTAGAAACCCGAAAAAAGTCTTAAAGTAAAACAGACCTGATCTTGATCTCATGAAGAAAGATTCACGTGGAGGAATAATGCGCCCGATTTTGGACTCGACCTTCATGGCCTGTTTATTCCTTTTGTGCAGGACAATCGCTTTTGAAATATCAAAAAGATTTAGTCCAGGCATTGGTAACAGTATGCTAATTAAAGCTTGTTGACGAATGCATTATTAGGGTAATTGCCTTGCCGATTTCCTTTCAGGCAAAAAATATTATGGTCAAAAACTGATACTTAGAAATTCAATCGTTTTGTGCAAGCTCCGTCAACCAATAAGTGGCTGCTATTAAGGAACTTTTAAATGTTTTCATAAGTTATCAGGCTTTCGGTATCGATCCTACTCGCCTCTCTGGTCTGACTTAAATGGAAGATCAGACCGGAAAATAATCTTACTGTATTTTCATAAAAAAAATAACTGCAAGCAAGTAATTATACTGATAAACTAAGTTCGTATCTAGTAAATGGCTTGATTGCCTGCAACTGGTTTGAATTACTTAGCGCTTCACTCAGTGCATTAATGAAAGAGAAATTACTTTCAAGAATATGAGACTCCTAAATAGTTTCAGGAGTAATGCTGTTGAGGAAATAACGCCCGCTGGAAACGACTCAACTTACTTTAAAGCCAACTTAATCACCAGTTATCTATTTCAAACTGGTACATGGAAAACGATCTCAAAGAGCGGGAGAGATCCTCATTTGAAAAACGGCTTACTAGAAATTTCTCACTAAATGTTGTTTATCAAAACAATCTCATAGCGTCAATACTAATCGTATTGCAAGCACGTTCTATACACATAATAGCCTATCCCGGAGTAATGTCAATTCACTATCTAGTTTCTGTCGTATGTTTTGTTCAGACAGTGCTTTAGGGGCAATCTGATAACGGGAAATTCAGCGTCAATGTAGGCCAAATGGTTTCCTTGTTGTGAGATCAACAGTTAGCCATAGATTCAGAAAGCAGCCAATATTATTGACCTGCTATGGTTCCAGATCAGAGGGAAGATTTGCGGGATAAGACTTTTGAATGTAATTCTTAATCTGTTCAATTCGGTTTCCTGGATCAGGATGAGTGCTGAATATTTCGGGTTGTTTTCCTGCTCCCGCAGATCGTTTGAGGATATCCATGACTCCCGTCATTGCGTAGGGATCATAGCCGGCCATTATCATTAAATCTATTCCCCAGCGGTCAGATTCCAGTTCATCACTCCTGCCATATTTCATGTTGACCATTGAACCAATCATTTGTGCCATCTGGGCGCTGCTCACATCGCCACCTGCGACACCTGCGGCGCCGACTAATCCCTGGGTTAATTCCTGCTTGGCCATTTGTTGTGCCCCATGTCTTGATAGTACATGACCAATTTCGTGTCCCAATACTCCCGCTAGCTGTCCTTCCGTTTCAAGTTGCTGATAAAGTGCCGCTGTAAGAAAGATTTGACCTCCGGGTAAAGCAAATGCATTTATAACTTGATCGTCATTTAGAAGGTGAAAGTCAAATTGATATGGATTTCGCCGTCCCTGACTCTGCAATGATTTATTTAAACTTTGTAGTAAACGGTTTCCAACTCGATCAACATAATCCTGAGACTTCTGGTCCGGATGCTCGCCGTGGTGTCGTTTAATAATCGTGGGCAGCGCCTGTAATCCCAAAACGATCTCCTGTCGTTCGGTTAATGCGACTCTTTGTTTTTCGCCTGTAATCTCATTGACGTCCCCTTTCATCATATAAGAAATGAAGGAAAACAAGGCAATTCCCACAGCGATCACGAGACGCATTTTGAAAGAGGAATTTCTTGATCCGCGTGCACTGCGAATATAACGAGGCATGACATGAAATCCTTGATAAGCAGAGAATTTACAATTTAATGATAAGGTATAGGATATCTTAGAAATGGTTTGGCGGTAACTCATTGTTAATGAAGTTCTCAGTCCAGAAAATCAGTTCCGGCTGAAAGAACGTGGTTGGTCCTCAAGGCTTTGGATAAATTTCCAAATAGCTTGAAACTGTTGATTTGCATCTCCCTCAAAATATTTTGTTAGCTTAGTCAATTTTCCATCTGCCGAAAGCTTCGGCATTTTAGTCGAAATATCAAATCGTGGAGGATCAAGTATGAAACGATGGTAATAATCCGCGGTGAGGCGTTCTTTTATATGGACAAAATTGATTCCTAACGCGATTTTGGTTTTGTTATCACCTGTGGGAGCATCGCTTCCTACTCCATGGCATTGACGGCAATCCAGTGCATTTTTCATGGTCAGTTTGTTTCCGAGCATGATCTGCTCTGATGAAGTTGAATGTTTTGTTCCAGAATTATGCTGGTCTGACCATACTGAAATTCCGTGTTCCGCAGCCATTCCAGATGCGATAAAAGAGGCATAAGCCGGAAAGTGAGGCATTCTTGATTTCAGCCAGGGGCGCGGTTTCCATGGTATGTTTCCTGCTATGAAAGATTTTGACCAAGATGGTTTTAACTTTTCACCAGCCCAGGTCAGGCTGGGTAGAGATTCGGGTGGTAATCCCGAGTCCCCTTCTTCAGTCACGATTTCTCCACGCGGGCTTCTTGTAGCGTCCTGGTTGTGGCAGGCTTTGCAGTTTAATTGACGCATCCATCTTGAAGAGACCTCAGATGAACTATGTTGTGCCAGAGAATTTGTCCCCTTCTGAAGGATTACTTGAATCGCCTCTCGCTGTATTTGAGAAATATTAAAATGAGGCATTGCTGCTTTATTCTTTTGCAGCGCAGCCAGGCAACCCGTTGAGTAAGACACTTTTGTTAATGGAATACGGGCTACCTGAGAAGTTGTTGCCTGTTGATGGGAAAGCGTACCATGGCAGCGAACACAACCAAGTGTTTCATAATAGAGTTTCTGACCACGTTTGGCGGATCCCGCAGGCAAAAGCAAAGAATTCGGAATTTTCGCTTTCGAGTTTTCGATCAAAAAAGCAGATAGTCCCATTGCTTCTTGATTCTTCAATTTGAAGTCAGGCATTCGGCTCCATTGATTGTGTTGGTGAGGAGCCTGCAAAAAACGAAATAGTTGAGTGGGGCTATACTTTCTTTTAATCAGTGCCAGTGAGTGTCGCTCGAATTCATCTGTTTGTGTATTTATTGAATATTGATGACAACTAATACACCCCAAATCTTCATATGATTTTGTACCGGATTCAATCAGCAAGTTTGAAACTGTATCATTGATAAGCTCCGATTTTAGAGAATGATTGATGGTTGGTTTTTCTGCCTGAGAAATAAACCAGGCTGTTAAATCGGCTGCTTTTTGTTTTGCCTGTTTGGATTCCGGGTTACCTAGCATTAAAGGCATTGTCGAATTTTCATGCAAGCTGTGTGGGTTTAACAACCAGTGAAACAACCAGCGTTTACTGACTCGATTGCCGATGTTCTCTAAATTTGGTGCTGAGCGCTTTAAGTCGGGCATTGCAGATGAGAGTGTGATAGATGTATTTTGATTCGGTTTGAAAGACAACGTGCTTTCAATCTCATTTGACACGGAATGGCAGGCAAGGCACTGAAAGTTCGCGATCAATTCACGACCTTGCCGAAGTTGTTGCATTTCAAGGAGTTGTTTATCATTTCCGGTGTGACTCAAAATGTCAGGGGGAATTGGCTCTGTGGCGAATTTTTCTCCACGCCAGAGTAGGCGCAATTTTGCACCGCCATCTTTTCGACTTTGGTACTGTATGCCGATTCGGTTCAACCCTTTTTTAAGTTTTGCAGAAACCGAAGGATTCGAAGCAAGGTTTTGATCGGTTACACTCAGAATTAGTTTTTCGTTCACAGTAATATTTGCAGTGCCGAATCCTTCCAGTTTCAGATGGTAGTGTCCTGGTAATGGAACGTGTAGAAAACCTTCAGCGATAGCTGTAAATCGTCCAGGTTTTAAAAAGGGGGTTGCTGGTTCACCCGGCGCAACAGCGAGTGCAAACATTCTGCCTGTGCGCGCGTCAGAGATGGATGAGTCAATCGATGGGTTCTGACTAAATTTCCAGAGAACTCCCGGTTTCAAATGCTGCCGTTGTTCAAGAGTGAGCAGCTGTGTTTTCTTGATTCGTGTTAAAATATTTGGGTCTATCTTTTGTTCTGAGACATTATTAATTGTATGGTAATAAGTTTGTTTTATTTTCGTGCCTGATTGATCATTTAGATGATAAGTGATTCCCATTTGCATCACAGGTTTCACATTGTTTAGTTCCAGAAAGACAGTGCGCTGGTCTTGCATGAGAGTTGTCGATAGAATTTCAACTTCATCTCGTCCCTCTATATGAGGGGCAGATACACGAAACTCCGGAGAGCCATAATTCTTGGACCACAGATAATTCCATTGTTCAATGGCGTAGTGGTCTGGATTTTCAGCTGTAGCACGATCTAATGGATTCGAAAAAGTGAGAGAAATTCCATTTTGCATTGTTTTAACGGCAATAGGAAAATTAACGGATTTTTCTGTATAGCGAACTCTCTGGAGGCAACCATCCTGCACAGCGTTTGTGACCCAGCCTTTCATTCCACTGACGTAAAGTTGGCCATCTGATGGGCTAAACCGTCCGCGCATGATTCCGGATTCAAAATCAAGTGGAAGTTTTAAGGTCCCGCCCTGCGATTTTCCTTTGATGACTTCACGCAAGGTAAGCAATAATTTACTTTGGCCATAGGATAGATGTAACAATTGGCCTTTTAGTGGCCCCCATTGATTACTGGTAACCCAAACCTGCCCGCCGCTGGAATTATCCTGTAATCGGGGAATCCAGCATAAGGGGGGATCATAACCTGAGAGTCTGTTTTGATTCACTTTTGGACCACCATAGCCGTAGTATCCGCCTGGTTTGATTTCTGCAATATTCGATGCGGGAGTCCATTCGCCCTCTTGGGGAGACGTTGTAATGATGTTTCCCGGCCCGATTCCCAAGCCATTCGGGTTGCGAAATCCAGAGGCTACAACATTTGACTGACGACCATCTCGCGAAATTTGCATCAGGCCTTTTTGTGCATGCATGAAATAAAAATTACCGAAAGAATCTGACTCAAGGCAAGTCACATAATCGTGTCCGCTGATTGATGTGGGATGCATATTATTAAAGCATTCATAAAAGTCAGCCTCTCCATCTAAATTTTGATCATGCAAGATTGTGACCTGATCACGTCCCAAAACATAAATTTGATTTTCTACAACTTTGAGGCCAAGAGGTTGAAATAGACCGGTTGCAAATCGTTTCCATTTGATGTTTTCCAGATCTCCATTGATCCCTTTCACCAGCCATACATCTCCATGTACCGTTGAGACAGCCAGATCCCCATTATCCAGGAAATCGTGTCCACTAATAAAAAACAGGGCTTTGTAGGGGTTTATGTGAGGAATGGTAATAGTATCGACGACATATGCCGACGGCTCATTCGCAAGCTTTCCCTGAGTGATGAGGGTTTCTTTCCAATGTGGAGGCCCCGGGATTAATAAAGTTTGTAATGAAGGCGATCTTAGCAGGCTTTCAGGAATTGTCAGTTTTGAATTCTGTTTTGGACTGGTCTGGTAATAAATCGTAAAGCGTACTGTTTCTTTTCTGGGAGGAATAACAAATGCAGCCCATTGAGAATCATTTTCCTGATTAACCAAGGGTTGAATATTTTTCCAGCCTTCGCAACCTATGAATATTGGGTTGCTGTTATCAGCCAATATGAATCCTTTAGAATTAGGCCCGAGCGCTTTGACCTGTTTTGAGTCAGCGACATTAAGTTGGAGAGATTCGTCTCCAGGACCAATTTCAAAGATGCGTGTAAAACAGGAGCTGCCATTAGATTTAATGAACCAGGGAGATTCGTAAATGGTCGTGCTGCCTAGTTTGTATTCCAGTGTTACACGATTCTGCTGAACGTGAGAGCCGATAAACTGACATTTAAGATCAGGGCTCCATCCCGGCCCTTCCTGAGTTGAAAAATGAATTTTACCGACGGGGGCAGGAGCTTGAATCAGGCCGAATCGTACAGGAGATGGTTTGAGAAACCCTCCAGACCAAATTCCCCGTACTTTGCAGTGTTGCGTGTCGTAACAGATGGTGCCTTCTTCATGCTCACCAACACGAATCGAAAGCCCTTTTTTAACTGGGCCATTTGGTAGAGGTACAATGCAGGCCAACCATTTACCAATATCTGTTAGTTGCCAGCGCCCATCATCGGTTGCCTGGACGGGTTGTGAGAATCCGACGGAATCTTTTCCCCAATGATCTTTCGACTCGGAGTTCTTGTTTTTATCTGTAGCTGAAAGCTGGGAGAGTGGGTTTTTGAACTCAATTCTGAATGGAGTATCTGATGCAGCGTCTTGTACCTGGTGATCTTTTTTCAATTCATCAAATGAAAATAATTTGAGAGTCTGTTGATCAACCTTAGCCGGTTCATGAGGTATGGTTACAAACTTGCGAAGGCCTTTTGAAAGACGGACTTCGTCTATTAGACCATCGCATCGAATTGTATTTTCAATCAGTCCTCCAATGCGTATGTTTCCCTTCGAGGTGAGTTTCTTTTTTTCAGGGAGTGCAGAGTCGAGTGCTTGTTTTCCATCTACAAACAGTCTCAGTCGATTGTTTTCCAGAATCATTCCCAGATAGTGCCATTTCTGATCACAGATATCGATCTTGGTTTTGTATTCTCCACCCTGGCCGGGAAGGAAAACACTGAAGTAACCACTTCTTGCATAGGAGTACATTTCCCAATGCGCTGCAGAATTCTTTTTATGGCTGGCGAGAAAAACATTGAAGCCATCTTTTTGATTCAATCGAACCCAGCAGTCAACGCTGAGTGGACGCTGTTCGTGTGCGTTTTCAAATGGGATCAGCACAGTTCCGCTATTCGCATTGAGCGCATTCCCATATTTTCCCGGTAGCAAGATGGCGCCTTGTTTTAAATTCTCCGGGGCGACTTTGGGTCGTTTCAATTCATGAATGGGACGATTGGCGGTCCATGCTGTTGCGCGACGTAAAATTTCGCAGGCTTCAAAAGAGTCGTAGGTCTTTTCGCTATGTCCTAGTAGTGTCTGAAAAATTCGCCCTTTCCCATAGTGATAGGTCCAAGCAAGCGGTTCGTTTTTTTGAGTCACTTTTGATTTTGCGTAAATGAGAGGTTCAATGGGTTCTGTACCAT
>NZ_CALEMX010000511.1 GCF_937910335.1 uncultured Gimesia sp.
AGACGATAGGCAGCGTGACACAATGGCTTTCATTACACAACACAGCGATTCTCGGAAGGTTGACTGGATTTCTACTATTGGCAATCGGATGGTTTCGACTCTTCCGGGTTCTGGTTCCAGGAATCTGGTCTCCACTGATTTCCGCATGGATCTATCTCGGAATCGCAGCGATCGGAAACTTTTCTGGTGAATGGATTATCGGAGGCGTAGAATCCAAAGTATTTGCCTATAGTTTTCTTTTCCTGTCGCTGGCGAATGCATGTGAGCAACGCTGGAATCGCTCTGCAATCTATGCAGGCCTGACCATCAGCGCGCATCCCGTCGTGGGAATTTGGGCCATCCTTTGTGAAGGATTCGCGCTGATCAGTCACTGGTTTCTATACAAATCCTCTCTCAATAAAATCACGCTTCACCAGTTTATAAAAACCGCAATTCCCGCGGGTGGACTATTAATTTTCTGCGCACTGCCCGGGTTAATTCCTTCAATGGAACTCTTGATGCAAGGTAACGCACAAGACCAGTTCGCAGCGAATTATATCCAGGTCTTCTATCGCATTCAGCATCATCTTGATCCGATGGACTTTCATTTCGCCAGCTATTTACTATACGCGATGCTTCTGGGAATCTGGTTGCTTTTACGACGAAATGAAAGTCCAACGTTTGCCAATCGTTTTTTTCAGTTCTTTATTGCAGGAACCTTCGGTCTGGCATGCGTCGGTCTTTTATTAGGAGCAGGACCGCGCCCTGCCAGCGAAATGCCCTTTTATGCTTTTCGCATGTCACTTTTAAAGTTTTATCCGTTTCGACTGTTTGACGCCTTCCTTCCTCTGGCCGTCACCGTTTCGATACTCATTTCGATTCATCAACGACTCTTTGACACCCAAGACTCAGATGCAAAGCCGCGCCGATTCTCAAAAGCATCTAAGAATGCGATCACCGTCATACTCAGCCTGGGGCTTTTTACATCCGTACTCTATTCGGCCTGGCTGGTTCCCCCCATCCACAAAATGTCTCCCGCAATACGAAAAGACTGGATTGATGCCTGTCATTGGGTGAATCTACATACTCCCCAAACAGCCCTGTTTTTAACGCCCGCGCGTGAATCAGACTTCAAATGGTATGCACAAAGACCCGAATACGTCACCTTTAAAGACTGCCCCCAAGATGCCAGTGGAGTTGTAGAATGGAATCGACGTCTAAAATACCTACGAAAATGGGGACAGGATTACTATAATAAAGGCTTTGATGACCGCGCCTTAAGCACACTCAAACAAAATACAAACATCACACATTTACTGGTAAAACGCCTCGGGCCCTTTACAACAATCAAACCCATATATCAAAATCAAACTTATAAAGTCTACGAACTTCCCTGAACTCCTTCCTCCAAATGGTTAACCTTATGCATCATCCAGGCAAATCTATTTCGGGCTTTGACACTCATTTTTTATTCACACTGCTCATAGCAAGCTGCCTTTCTCTCAGCTCGGCATTACCTGTTCCGCAAACCGGCCAGATTGATCCAACGGCATATGCACAGTCTGCCGATCAAAAATCAGGAAGCTGGCCGTACTTTCTCGGCCCCTTCCATACCGGAATCTCGACCGAAACAAATCTGATAGACCAGTTTCCTCAGGCAGGCCCCCCGTTGTTGTGGGAAAAAGAAATTGGAACAGGTTACAGTGCCCCCGCGATACTAGGCAATCGGCTGGTAATTCATCACCGACCGAATGGAAACAGAAAAGGTAAAGAGGTCATTGAATGCGTGGAAGCAGATACCGGTAAATTTCTATGGAAATACGAATACGATTCAGATTTCCGGGACCCCTATGGATATAACAATGGTCCGCGCTGCTCTCCCCTTTTGACTGAGAAATACTGTTATACATTTGGTGCCCAGGGAAAGCTGTATTGTCTCAACCTCAAAGAAGGAACCATGGTCTGGTTTCGTGACTGCTTGAAAGACTTTGACGTTCCTCCCGGTTTCTTTGGGGTCGGTTCAACCCCCATTCTGGAAGGCGATAAATTAATTGTGATGGTGGGAGCCAAACCCAACTCTGGTATGGTGGCCTTTGATGCAACAACGGGAAAAACGCTTTGGAAGAATGTCGGTAAAATCGTCTGGAATGGAACGGAAACCGGTTGGGAAAGGATGCCAAACTATAAATGGCGGGGAAATGAAAAAATCTCCAGTTACTCTTCCCCACTCGCTGTCACCATACATGGTAAACGTCATTTGCTCTGCCTGATGAGGCAGGGACTTGTTTCACTTAACCCCCAGAATGGTTCGGTCAATTTCAAATACTGGTTTCGTTCACTAATAAATGATTCAGTGAATGCGGCCCGACCAGTGGTTGTAGGGGACAAAATATTTCTGTCTGCCGCTTACCAGGTCGGCTCAGCTTTATTACAAGTCAATTCAGATGGAAAATCCTATCAAGAACTCTGGCGAAACCCCGCAAACATGCTGACTCACTGGTCAACGACCATCCATCATGATGGTTACCTTTACGGATTCAGCGGCCGACACGAGCGAGGAGCCACGATGCGCTGTCTAAAACTATCTGATGGAAAAGTAATGTGGGAGGCTGATGGAACAGCAGCCGTCTTGGGAAAAGTAAAACCCAATCAATTAACCGGACAATATCAGTGGATCGATTCCGGTAAAACAGCTCCCTGGCCTTTTTATGGACGTGGCTCTGCAATCATGGCTGATAACAAATTTATTGTGCTGGGAGAGCGTGGCACACTGGCCATCCTAAAAATTGATCCCAATCAGTGCAGCGAAGTCTGCCGCACTTCATTTCCACAAATCAAGTATCCTGCCTGGGCCGCCCCGGTTTTGGCTCACAAGAAAATCTATCTCCGAAGCGAATCACATTTGATTTGTCTGGATTTTGCCAAAAAGCCTACCAAATGATTGGAGAGACGTCGCTAGACTGGAAATAACGAGCAAGAAGTTTCCAGGCGGTATCGATTTCATTCTGGTGCTTAACTAGCTTCAGTCTGATTCGATGACTCAGAAGGCTCAACGCTCGAACGCTGATTCCAATGTGGTCCCGTTAATGCTTCCATTAACTCAGAGTAACTGGGGCGGCTCTCCTCATCGGTTAATTTCAGACTTTCCGGCATATTGTTCGGTTCGTCTTTGACCCGCTGAACCCGGGCACCCAATGAGATCAGTTTCTCCTCTAAATTTTCGTAACCACGGTCCAGATGATAAATCCGACGGATTACGGTCTCGCCTTCCGCAGCCAGACCCGCTAATACTAAAGCGGCGCTGGCCCTTAAATCGGATGCCATCACACACGCACCACTTAACCGGGTCACTCCATTGAGAATGGCACTCGCTGATTCGCGTCGGATCCTGGCCCCCATCCTCGCTAATTCCGATGCATGCATGAATCGATCAGGAAAGACCTTGTCCGTCACAATGCTGATTCCCGGGACACAGGCAAGCAATGACATTAATTGGGCTTGAACGTCTGTCGGAATTCCAGGATAGGGCAAAGCAATGCAATCAACAGATTTGAGAGGCTGCACCACTTTCACAAGAATCGTCTGTTTCCTGGCAGGTTGCTCCGGGGATTCGAGTTCAATCTGCACCCCGATATCTCTCAGTTTTTCGATGATCGCAGTAATATGGTCGGGACGAACCTGATTTAACCGAACCTCACCACCCGTAATCGCAGCGGCAATCATCAACGTAGCCACTTCAATGCGATCGGGAATGACTTCATGTTCTACCCCCTGAAGTTGATCGACACCTTCGATTTTCAAAAAAGGAGTTCCCAATCCTTCGATCTTGGCGCCCGCAGCATTGAGAAAATTGCCCACATCGACCACCTCTGGTTCGCAGGCCGCCGATTCAATTGTCGTAGTCCCTTGGGCCAATGTCGCAGCAATCATCACATTACAGGTTCCGGTAACGGTACTTCCAAATGCCCCTCCCAGAAAAATATTGGCGCCACGTAAACGGTCAGCACGCGCAATAACATAACCACGTTCGACGCGAATTTGTGCCCCTAATGCAGCCAGACCTTTTAGATGCAAATCAATCGGTCGATCACCGATATTGCATCCACCGGGTAACGATACACAAGCCATGCGACGTTTGGCTAATAAAGGGCCAAGGACACAAACGCTGGCCCGCATCCTCCTCACAAGTTCATAGTCTGCGATGCACGATGTCTCGTCAACAGTTTTCAAATGCAGAGCGCCCGCGTCATCACGATTGACCTGCATTCCCAGAGAACCAAGTACTTGTGATTGAGTTGAGACATCCACCAGATTGGGGATAGAATGTAGGACCGTCTCGCCCTCGCACGCCAATGCGGCCGCCATCAGTGGCAATGCGGAGTTCTTGGCACCACTCACTGGAACACAACCTGAAAGTCGCTCGCCTCCGCGAACGATCAACATATCCATCCCTGGATCTCCTGAAGTTGTTAATGCTGTATTTCGATCTAGGAAGTATAGAGAATCAGATTATTTTAAGATAGGCAGTTTTTGGCCGATAATCACCCGGGAACGACCTGCCAGATCTGCTTTCACTCTGATCTCAGCATATTTCCCTGATGCTTCGAACAGTTGCTTTAAGGAGGATTCCTGCTCTGGAGAAAATTCCAATAGCAATGAGCCTCCCTCTTTCAAATAGGAATCCGCTTCCTGAATGATTCTCCGATAATAATCGAGCCCATCAGTGCCTCCCGCCAATGCCAGACGGGGTTCATGCTGGCAGACATCTGCATCAAGCGATTCGATCTCAGCGTCGGGAATATATGGTGGATTACTGACGATGATATCAAACACAGAGCCCTTAGAAATCCCCTCAAAATAATCACTCTGCAGAAATCGAATTCTTTGCGACTGCCCATTCGTCTCTGCATTTTTTTGGGAGATCCTCAAGGCAGCAGTACTGATATCAGTTGCCAGAAATGAGGCTTGCGGACAATGAGTGGCAGCAGCAATGGCAATACAACCGCTGCCCGTACATAAATCAAGGATGTCAGGAGAGGCTTCTTTTTGCGCTACATCGACCAGTTCCATCACCAGTGTTTCTGTATCCGGTCGCGGTACCAGAACATTTTGATCAACATAAAAATCCAAACCAAAAAATTCACGGTTACTCACAAGATAAGCAACCGGCTCTGATTTCGCTCGTCGTTGAACCAGCTCGCGCATCAGCGTACGTTCTACTGGACTGACTTCGTCTTCATAGTTTGTATAGAGACGTATTCGCTCGCATTTTCGCGCAAACGCCAGAAGCACTTCCGCATCCAGACGAGGAGAATCACTACCATGCTTGGTTAAATGAGCCGTCGTCCAGTCAAGAATGCGTCGCACCGTCCACGACTCTGCCACATCCTGTGAATTATTCTCCGATGATTGTGGATTTTCTTTCACGATACGATCCGTCGAAATAGCAGGCAACAGTGAAACAGCAGAAAATTGCTCTTATTTTTTCGAGCTATCTCCCAGCAGACGTTCTTCACGGTCAAACTGTAACAAGGCTTCAACCAGTTCATCCAGGCTTCCCTGCATAATCTGATCAATTTTATAAAGTGAAAGGTTGATGCGGTGGTCAGTCACACGACCTTGTGGAAAGTTATAGGTGCGAATCCGCTGGCTACGGTCTCCCGAACCAATCAATGTCCGACGTTGATCGGCGCGCTCGTCTGCTGCTTGCTGCTGCATTTGCTCCAGAACGCGGCTGCGAAGCACTCGCATCGCTTTCGCTTTATTTTTGTGTTGACTTTTTTCATCCTGACATTGAACGACAGTTCCTGTAGGCAGATGAGTAATACGAACAGCACTCTCTGTCTTATTGACTTTCTGCCCACCCGGTCCACTGGCATGAAATGTATCCAGGCGAATGTCATCTGGTTTGATATCAACTTCAATTTCGCTTGCTTCAGGCAATACGGCAACCGTTGCTGCGCTGGTATGCACGCGGCCTTGCGTTTCTGTTTCGGGAACTCTTTGAACCCGATGACCACCACTTTCAAACTGTAAACGGTGAAACGCGCCTTCACCGGCAATGGAAAACGTGACCTCCTTGATTCCCCCCAGTTCAGTCGCATTCAGATTCAGAACTTCAGTCTTCCAGCCTTTCTGAGCCTCGACAAAGTGCTGATACATGTCAAATAATTCTCGTGCGAATAAAGCAGCTTCGTCACCACCTGCTCCCGCGCGAATTTCCATGATCAAACCGCCGCGAGTAATCGAGTCACCTGACACAACAATATCTTCGAGATCTTTCGTTTGAAGCTCTTGCGCTTCACAAAGCTCATCCAGTTCCTTCTGTGCATATTCTTTTGCAGCAGGATCTGTTTCCTCAGCAATCATCTCACGTGCTACTTCAATATCTGCTTCACGAGAATTATATACTCGCAGTTCCTGCGCGACTTTGTTGAGACCGCCATACTCACGCTGGACCTCAACAAGCTTGGTGTTGTTTGTCAGAACTTCTGGATCCTGAAGTTGTTTTTCCAACTCTTCAAAACGATCCAGCTTTGCTTGCAGGGTAGGAAACTTCATTTACCCAAATCCACGACTAGGTCAGACAGTGTTCTGATTTCATTCCAGAGATGTTCCTTCTCCGGATTTACAAAACGACATCAGACTTTAAAAAACAGAAGGACATCACAGTTCACTAAAAGAGGCTCATACGGAGATCCGCAGAGCCTCTATAAAAAAATAATCGTAAAGTTGCTACTCGCCTTCTTTCTTGGCGTCTCCTTCTTCGGCGTTTCGCTTGTCCCAATTGTATTTCTTCTGAAACTTTTCAACACGCCCGGCACTATCGATAAATTTCATCTTACCGGTGTAATAGGGATGCGATTTAGAGCTGATTTCCACAGTCACCAGTGGGTAGGTATTACCATCTTCCCATTCGACTGTTGACTTGGAAGTAGCCGTAGATTGAATCATAAATGAATCACCTGTTGAAGAATCCTTAAATACAACAGGATGATATTCTGGATGGATGTCTTTTTTCATTTTTCTCAGCTTCTTTGTTACCTGAATACTTTATCGATCTCACGGAATGCCGGCTGTAATCCCCGCCCGTCATGATCGACTATGAAAGCATGGCTTCGTTTTACCCGATGTCCAATGAGAGTTGATCCTCATCCGATGGAATCGATTCCTAAAATTAGGATGCAAAACGGCTTATAGAAATACATGTCTGATTGAGAATCACAGTTTACGTTCCTCTCTCTGAATGAGCAAGTGTAACAGACTCGCCATTCATTTCTTCGCAAACCATTATCAATAAATAACATACAATCATTCTACTCAATCAGATTGCTCACAATTCGATCATTTTTTCGTAATTTCCGAGGGCTGATCGGAAAATTTTCGTCTTAGAGAGGCGATCATTCGCTGGAAAAGGCTTATTTGTAATTCCTCAGATCAAACTATCAGTAATCGACGTCGTATTTCTTCAGGACTCTGTTGCTGTTTTTAAAATCAAATGGCACATAACTTGGACTCCTGAACCAGACCGTTTAGAGTGAGAGAAAATAGACACACCGCACCAGATTTGAAAAATTATCTACCAGGAACACCAAGATGGAACAGGCTTTGAATTGGAACAGTCAAAATTTGACGCACGGCTGGCAACGAGGGGTGACTGCATTTTACTACGGCCTCGGTTTTTCAGATGACGATTTCGACAAAGCTCAAATCGGCATCGGTGTTCCATTGCTGGATGGAAATCTCTGTAATGTCCATGCGTATGAATTGGCAAAAGACATTGCCCAGGGGTGCAAAGCGGCTGAGATGATCGGCTTCCCCTTTGGAGTGCCTGCAGTCAGCGACAATATCACACAGGGACAGGAAGGGGGAAACGCCAGCCTTCCTTCACGAAATATGATCGCCAATGGTGCAGAATGTGTTGTCAGTGCACACTCTTATGATGCACTCATTGGCCTCCATAATTGCGATAAAAATGGCCCCGGTTTTGCGATGGCTCTGGCGCGCATGAATTATCCCGGACTGATCGTCAGTGGCGGCAGTATTATGCCCGGCTGCCATAATGGGCAGGACATTTCCATTCTGGATGTTTATGACTCACAAGCCTCCGCAGCGGTCGGCGCGATGGAAGAATCCGAGGCAGAACAGATTCTAAAAACAGCCTGTCCCGGCCCCGGGGGATGTGGAATTGCAGCTTCATTCAACACCTGGGGCATCGCGTTGGAAGCAATCGGCTTAATGCTGCCTTTCAGCAGTTCCACCCCTGCCATTGATGCAGCTAAAAAAACAGAGTGCCTGAATGTTGCCTCCGCAATGAAAAACCTGTTAAAGCAAAATATTCGGCCACGAGATATTCTGACGCGAAAAGCCTTCGAGAACGCCGCTGCGACCATTGCAGCTGTCGGCGGATCAACCAACGGCATCCTGCACCTGTTAGCACTGGCCAGAGAAGCGAAAGTCGATTTCCGGTTAGAGGACATCCAGAAAATTCTTACCAAAACCCCCGTCTACTGCAGCTTCGCTCCCCGGGGTAAAAAAACGATGGTTGATCTTCATAAACTGGGTGGCACACCTGTCCTTCTGAAACATCTGCTGAAAGCAGGCATCATCGATGGCAGTTGCTTGACCGTCACAGGGAAAACGCTGGCTGAAAATCTGGCCGATGTGGGTGATGTAGCCAGCGACCAGGATTTAATTGCTCCACTCGACCAGCCTTACAAAGATTATGCCGACATACAAGTCTGTTTCGGCAACCTCGCGCCGGGGGGGATTGTCTTCAAAGTTTCCAGCATGCAGGAATCCCATTTCAGCGGCACTGCCTGCTGCTTTGATGATGCGAAAGATGTCGCAGATGCAGTGGAAGCAGGAAAAATCAAACCGGGGAACATCATTGTCTTACGAAATCTGGGTCCCGTCGCCTCGGGTATGCCAGAAGTATTGGTCGCGACGGCGGCGCTGGCCGTTCCCGAGCTGGACGGAAAAGTGGCCTTCATTTCTGACACACGTGTTTCGGGTGTTTCACATGGCGCCATCGGCGTACATTGTTCTCCCGAAGCAGCAGTCGGCGGACCGATAGGTCTCGTTCAAGACGGAGACCCTGTTTCTTTCGACCTGCTGAAAGGAATAATTCAAGTCGAAATCAGTGATGCAGAATTACAAAATCGCCGAGACAAATGGATCTTGAACCCGGTAAATCATACCAGAGGCTATCTCGCTGATTTCGCAGCGACAACATCACAGGCGCATCATGGATGTGTGAGTAAAGCACTACATCCCACATGCGAGTGAAAGAGAAAACCAAAAACGAAACTACGACGGAATCAAGCAAAATGACTATCTCAAAGTCCTTCCCGAAGGATCTTTTGAAAACCTTAACACAATCTCATCAAACTCATCTGGTTCAATGGTGGGAGAGTCTGAATGAACAACAGCAGGATGAATTGACGGCACAAATTCGATCGATCAACTTTGCACAAACCGAGCGCCTTTATTCACCAGAACATTCCAGTAAAGCAGAGGAATCACCTGCAGAGAAAGCAGAACGGGCCACATGCCCTGCCAACGTCATTCGCCTCAAGGATCGAACGAAACCCAAGACAGAGACTGCCCAGACGATTCAGGCAGGTAATCAATTACTCGCGGAAGGAAAAGTCGGCGCGATTTTAGTTGCAGGAGGCCAGGGCTCCAGATTGGGTTTTCAACATCCCAAAGGCATGTATCCTGCAGGTCCTGTCAAACAGACTTCATTATTCCAGATGCTGGTGGAACAATTGATTGCCCGGTCTCGTATCGCGGGCAATCCAATTTGTTATTTCATCATGACCAGTGATGCCACTCATGACGAAACCATTGCTTATTTCAAACAGCATCAGAATTTTGGCTTGCAGACAAATCAGCTGTACTTCTTTAAACAGGGAACGATGCCAGCCGTCGATGCCCATTCTGGTCAAATTTTACTAGAAGAAAAACACCAAATTGCAGTCAGCCCGGACGGCCATGGAGGTACGCTCAAAGCCCTCAAAAATTCCGGCCTGTTTGAGGTCATGCAGAAAAAAGGCATTGAATATCTTTACTACCATCAGGTCGATAATCCTACAGCCATTGTCTGCGACCCTGAATTCCTCGGATATCACTTACAGCATCAGGCCGAGGTTTCTGTCAAAGTCGTTTCCAAACGAACGCCGGACGAAAAAATGGGCATCGTCTGCGATGTCGACAATCAAACACAGATTATTGAATACAGTGACCTCCCGATACATATTTCAGAGCAGGTAGATCAGGCAGGTGATCTATTGCACTGGGCAGGCAGCACCGCTATCCACATTTTCAATCGCTCCTTCCTGGAAAATATTGCCAGCGATGACGATCTACTTCCCTTTCATCAGGCGAAGAAAAAAGTCCCCTTTATTGATTCTTCAGGGACTCAGGTTTCACCTACTGAACCGAATGCGATTAAATTTGAACGTTTTATATTCGATGTCCTGCCTGTCGCAAAAACGGTTCTTGTTTACGAAATCGACCGCTTCCGGGAATTCAATCCTCTTAAAAATGCTGACGGTCCTGATTCACCTCAAACCGTACACACAGCACTCTCTCAGATTTATTCTCAATGGTTCCAGGCCTGTGGCTTTGAGATCCCACCAGGTACCGCTGTCGAAATCAGTCCTCTGATCGCGTTAGATGAAAGCGAATTAAAAACGAAAATATCACCAGATATAAATTTGAATGGCCCCATCTATCTGGGAGAATAGATGATGGCCTTTCTGAAATCAAAATGCTTAAACTATTCCTCTCAGGTAACTCTCAATTCAATGTTGGAGAAATAATCTTATGCTTCACACTGTTGTCATGGCGGGTGGCAGCGGTACGCGGTTCTGGCCTCAAAGTCGCAACGCGATGCCCAAGCAATTGCTGAAACTAGTAGGAGATCGCACGATGATTCAAGCGACTGCCGAACGCTGCAGTCAACTTGCAGACAATCATCCGGTCTGGGTTGTTACGAACGAGGCGCTGGCTGAGGAAATACGGAACCAACTCCCTCACATCCCTCACGATCAGATCTTAATCGAACCTGCGCCAAGAAATACCGCTCCCTGCATTGGGTTGGCGGCGATTCACTTATTAAAACAGGATCCGGAAGCAATCATGCTGGTCGCTTCTTCTGATCACGTCATTCAACCGGATTCCGGTTTCGTCAGTACAATCAATCAGGCGACGATGCTCATTGAGGAAAAACCGGACACACTGGTTTTGATTGGTGTTCCTCCTAACTGCCCGGCAACTGGTTTTGGATATATCCAGTGTGGTCATCCTTTTAATGCTTCACATTCAAATTGCTTCCAGGTTCAAGAGTTCAAAGAAAAACCCGATTTCAAAACAGCACAGCAATATCTTGACGATGGAAACTATCTCTGGAATTGTGGCATCTTTCTCTGGAAAGTAGACGCGATACTTAATGCCTTTTCCCGCTGGGAACCCGAAATCTACAAAAACCTGATGCAGATTTCCGACGCGATTGGGACTCCGCAATACGATGAAGTCCTGCAGCAATCTTTCCCGGAAATGAAATCGGAGTCGATCGATTACGCGATCCTGGAAAAATCGAAAGACAACCTTGCTGTGATTCAAGCCAATTTTGAATGGGATGATGTGGGAAACTGGAATCAAT
>NZ_CALEMX010000512.1 GCF_937910335.1 uncultured Gimesia sp.
ACAAACGTGTGAAGTTGGGATACTACTGTCAGGAAAAGTAGTGGCTACTACATCTAAGCGATCAATTCCTTAATCACATGCGCCTCTTCCACACCCGTAAGCCGGAAATCGAGGCCCTGGAATTTATAGCTGAATCGCCTGTGATCGATGCCGAACAGGTGCAGCAACGTCGCATGGAAGTCACGCACATGCACCGGGTTTTCAGCGGCCGCATAACCGAAATCGTCCGTAGTGCCGTAACTCTTTCCTCCCTGAATCGCGCCCCCACCCAGCATCATCGAAAAGCCTTTAATATGATGATCGCGACCGCTCCCCTGTGCCATCGGCGTTCTTCCAAATTCACCGCCGAAAACAAGCAGCGTATCATCATAAAGTCCGCGTTGCTTGAGATCCTTAATCAAAGCCGCCGTTGCCTGATCGACTTCTTTGGCGGTAATTTCAATTGACCCCTTGATATTACCATGATGGTCCCACGCACGATGATATAACTGCACGAAACGCACACCCTGTTCCAGCAGTCGCCGGGCCAGCAGACAATTCGACGCGTACGTCCCATCACCGCCTTTGGTACCATAGGCTTCCATCGTCTCTTTGGACTCCTTGGTGAAATCCATCAATCCCGGCACACTCGTTTGCATACGAAACGCCATTTCATACTGGCCGATGCGTGTCGCAATTTCCGGATCGTGTACCAGATCATCGAAGCCACGGTTGAGTTGATTGACCGTATCAACCAGCCGACGCTGTTGCGGCATCGAGACACCATCGGGTCGAGTCAGATACAGAACCGGTGAGCCAGTAGCTTGAAACTGCACACCCTGATAACGCGATGGCAGAAATCCGCTGTGCCATTGTCGCGCTGCAATCGGCTGAGACTGCCCCCCTTTACCAACACTGGTCAGTACGACATAGCCGGGCAGATCATCACATTCCTGACCAAGCCCATACAGTAACCACGATCCCATACTCGGGCGGCCCGATTGTGAAGAACCGGTATTAAACAAAGTATGGGCCGGGTCGTGATTGATCTGATCGGTGTGCATCGAACGAATAATGCAGACGTCATCTGCCACCGAACCGATGTGGGGAAATTGAGAACAAATCCGCTGCCCGCTTTCGCCATAGCTTTCAAAGTCAAATTGCGGCCCGAAGCATTTGAGTTCCCGGCCCTGTAGCTGCGCGATCTGCTGACCCTTGGTCAGCGACTCAGGCATCGGCTTGCCATGCATCTTACGCAACGTCGGCTTCTCATCAAACGTTTCCAGATGCGACGGCCCGCCCGCCATACAGAGATGAATTACGCGTTTCACCCGTGGCTTAAAGTGCGGCTTTGAGATCACACCCTCACCAAGACCGTCGGCACTTGCATCGCGAGACAACAGCGACAGGAGCGCCGCCGGACCAATGCCCAGCGCCGATTGACGTAGAAAACTGCGTCGAGTGGAATTGTTGTCAAACATATCAAGGCGCCTTAATATCGTGTGATGGTTTCATGCAAATTCAAAACTGCGCGGGTCACGCTGGTCCATGCCGCCAGTTCTGCAGCATCGAGAGCCGCTACCGGTTTGGCAAGTCCGATCGACAGAATGCGTTTTGCGTCTGCCCCTTGTTTGCGGTAGATTTTCAAATCCTCTTCATACAGAGACTTCAACAATGTCAATTCATCTTTACGGGGAGCACGCATTAATGTGTGTTGCGTGAGCCAGTTCAGACGCCCTTCAAACTCGGACTTCTGACTTTCCTGAAGTACGCGCGCCGCCAGCACGCGTGCCGACTCAACAAATGTCGGATCGTTCAACAAAACCAACGACTGCAACGGTGTATTCGAACGCGAACGTTGTGCCGTACACTCTTCACGAGCCGGGGCATCAAAGGCCAGCAGACTGGGGTGCAGGAACGTGCGCTGCCAATGCGTGTATAATCCACGTCGATACTGTTGTGTCCCTTGATCCTGTTTATAGGTCCGTTTCGGAAAATTCAATTGAGCCCAGTATCCCGCGGGCTGATAAGGCCTGACACTCACGCCCCCAATTTCGCGATTCAACAAACCGCTTAAAAACAGCGCGTTATCACGAATCATTTCCGCCTCCAGCCGCCAGCGCGACTGCCGTGCATACAGCCGATTATAAGGATCGCGTTCGCTGAGCGCGGCAGGCAGCGCCGAGGTTTGCTGATAAGTCTGCGACGAGACTATCAGACGCACGATATGCTTCACATCCCAGCCGCTTTCCACAAATTCACCAGCCAGCCAGTCGAGCAATTCCAGATGCGTGGGCATTTCACCCTGAGAACCAAGATCATCCACCGAACGGGCCAGCCCCTGACCAAACATGAGCATCCATAATCGATTCACAAACGTGCGCGCCACCAGGGGGTTTTTCTGTGATGTCATCCAGCGGGCCAGATCCAGTCGCGTCAGACGTTGATCTTTTGGCACTTCGATTTGCGACAGAAAATGAGGCACCCCCGGCGTTACAATTTCTCCGGATTCATTCATCCAGTCGCCCCGTGGAAGCACACGCATCGCGCGAGGCTTGGTTGCCGTCGTCGCCAATGTTTTTACAATGACTTTCTGCAATTGATCTTTCTCTTGTCGCAGCTTGGCAAGCTGCCCGCGTTCTTTGCTCAGTAACGCGGTCGAATTCCGAAACGCGGCATCGATCTGCTTCACCTGCTCTGCAGAACGCTTCGCTGCGGGAACCTTGACGAGCTCCTGAAGCGAATCGGCAACAGGAATTCCCGGCTTACTGATATCAACGTCAGTCGAATACGATATTCGAAAACGTCCAATGTTATGGCTGTCAACAAAGTTCTGAACGAGACGGATTTCACAGGATGCCTTGCCCGCCGGTTTCTTCGCGGTCTTTTCATTGTCCTCTTTATCCAGTTCGGCAACCCGTCCTGTCAGTAGCAGTTGCTGACGTTTTCCGGTTTGTGGAAGAATGGCCCAGCCGTTCTTGTGTCCGTTGATGACATATTCCGGGGAATGGCCCTGCTGAGAATGCGAGGCACTCGCTTTCTCCCACTTGACCTTCGATTCATTCACCGTCATCTCCACCGCGTTCAAAACCAGATTCCCATTACTGGCACGACCCGGACCCTGAGCGGGCAATGATTTGTCAGGCAAAATCTCGATCCGCAGCGCAAACGGTTCGTTGCCCGGCAGTTTACTGTCACTCAAGTCAAGCACATATACATCACGCCCGGGATTCTTTCCGCTCGCCAGCACAGAACCATCTTTCAGCACCTTCAGTTTCGCTCCCCCTTCAGAGCGAAACTGCTTCGGCTTCCAGACCGTCCATCGACCGGAACTCGTTTTGATTTCCTGTTCCCACTTAGTACGAGCCGCCTGCAGTTCAGGAGTAGTATGAGCAAAATCTTTTTCAGCCTGACTCAGCGCAACAATCAGCTCATCCAACCGCTTTGCCTGCACTTCGGTCGGCACCGGAAGCTGCGCAACGTGATTCGCACCGCTCACGATTCCCTGTTCTTTGATATCCGCAAAAAAAGCAGCGAAGCGATAAAAGTCTTTCGTCGTAAATGGATCAAATTTGTGATCGTGACACTCAGCGCATCCGAACGTAGAGCCCAGCCAGACAGACCCCGCAGTCCGCACCCGATCAGCCGCATACTTCGCCAGGTACTCCCGAGGCTGAACACCCCCTTCTGCCGATGTGCGATTCAAGCGGTTATAGGTGGATGCCACTTTTTGCCAGAGCGTCGCTTCGGGCAGCAAATCGCCGGCCAGTTGCTCGGTCGTAAATGCATCGAACCGTTTATTACTGTTGAACGCGTTAATCACATAATCACGATAAGGTGAAACACTTTGGACCTGATCGCCATGATATCCGAGCGTATCCGCATACCGCACCAGATCCAGCCAGTACAGCGCCATGCGTTCGCCGTAATGGGGAGAACTCAAAAACTGGTCGACCAGCTTCGTATAAGCTGCCTGACTCGGATTCGCAGAAAACGCGGTGACCACCGCCGGTGCAGGAGGCAGCCCCGTCAGATCAAAAGACAGACGCCGAACCAGCGTCCGCGGATCCGCGGTCGAACTCGCCCCGACACCTTCCTGTTTCAGTTTACGTTGAATAAAAGCGTCAATCGGATTCACCGATTTCCCCGCAGCATTCGTGGGGACAGCGGGACGAACCAGCGGCGTCAGTGACCAGTGCTGCTGATACTTTGCGCCCTGATTGATCCATGTTCGCAGCAGCTCAATCTCGGCCTTCTTAAGAGGCTTTCCATGATCTCCCGGCGGCATCAGTTCATCTTCATCGGTTGTAGTAATCCGCCGTATCAGTTCACTCTTTTTGGCGTTTCCTTCCACAATCGCACGATGTCCATCCAGATCAGCAAGCGCCGACTTGCGGTCATCCAGTCGCAGGTCGGCTTCGCGTGTCTTTTCATCGGGACCATGACAGGCAAAACACTTGTCCGAAAGAATCGGCCGTATATCGCGATTGAACTCAACAGGAGATTCGCCATAGGATTCGGAAACAATCAGGCAGAGGCAAACTGCAATCACCAGACGGAGTCTCATTTCTCTCGTTCTCCTACACACGATGAATCATCAAAGCAGACACGCTGCCGAACACTCGACTCTTACCAGTGTAGACTGTCCTCAGACGCTCTTCAAGTAGATCTCCTGACCGCATCTGTGGAGATTTGGATAATCTGTGTACTGCACGATTTAAGACGAACCGTGTCAAATGGAAAGATGTTGCGGTATTATGAGGTAGAGTGTTTTTCTTGAATGAATAAAGGAGTGCGATCGATGCCAGAAAAAATTTTCAGTGTCAGTGATGCCTGGGTATTTACCTGCCTGTATTATCATCAGGAGAATCATTCCCGGTTCGATTTGAGATTGTTAATTGGAGCGGCGGATATGTTGAATCATGCAATTCTGCTTGAAGAGGAAATCTTGTCTGCCTTTGAAAAGTTGCAAACGACGGGCATTTTGAAAGTCCGGTATCTCAAAATTCAGTATTCCGAATTGGGAATGGAAATTATTGAGAAAGCCAAACGAACTCGTGGTGGATTGTTTATGCGAGTTGAGATTACAGAGAAAAAACTAAATTCCACTCGAAACAAGTTCCAAGGCGGTACCATTAATAAAACGGTAATGAACCACATCAAGAACGGTTATCGAACCGCAGTTGACTCGTATTGCACAGCTCACATGCCAAAATAATGAATGAAAATTAAAAAATAAAATTGAGAAATGAACCAGATATGGTTTGTTATTTAATTATATATCGAGAATGGACTATTTAGTGCGTCACTACAGGGTTAAGGGATATCATGCGCAGATTCATCGAAAGCCAGATTGAAATGTTTGCGGAGCGAATCAATGCAATCGGTGGTCAATGGGAGATTCCTGTCATTGAGGAACCCGCTTCTGAAGTAGAGCTGGCAGATATCGAACGCCAGCTTCAACAACCGATCCCCGCAAATCTTCGAGAGTTCGCCGCCACTGTTTCCCGACAAATCTATTTTGATTGGAGCCTCCCGGAATCTTTCGATCTGCCAGAATCTCTTGATGAAATATTCAGCGGTGGTATCGACTACGACATAAAGAGACTACCTGATCATGAGCAAACTCGTGCAGAGTGGCAGAAAGAGTGCTTTCCGAATCCAGAAGATTCCTATGACGTTGTCTGGCACAATAAAATTGGCTTCCATCAGGTTCCGAACGGAGATTGCCTCGCCTTGGACTCGGAGGGGCAGATCATATATTTAAGCCACGATGACGGCGAAGGACACGGATACACGATGGCGTCTTCATTTCCCGATTTGTTAAAGCGATGGTTGTCCCTGGGATGCCCGGGCCCTGAGGATTGGCAATGGCTCCCGTTTGTGTCAGACTCCATTTCCGGTATCGACCCCGAGTGCGAAGCTGCCCAGGCGTGGATTACCGCAATCACCAATAAACCCTGACAAGCTCACTGAGAGCATCTCTTAAACCGGTTAATTTTCATGTCGATTCGGAAAGAGTTTGATTTATGAGACAGCACCGCACATTTGCGGGGACTGGAGAGAGTGTTAACTGGATACTGGTAGCGATGGATATAGTTTGGTTTAATCGGCGACTTATAAAGCGTCTTGATTCCGAACTTTCAATACAAATTTGATAAACGACAATCTTTTTTTGCATGACGGACAGTACTTGTCTTTTCCAACACGGGGTTCTCGGACTACTTTAATAAATTCCATATTCCCGTACTTTAGTTCCTGGTTAGACGACAAACCGAAGTATTGCGGATCGTATAAACCGAGCTCCATAGCGCATAAATCACACAATGAGATTTCAATCTGACTGAATATTCGATAAATAGTATACATGATCGAATCGTGTTGGTAGCTTTCCTCCACGTCTTGCTTCAACAAAG
>NZ_CALEMX010000513.1 GCF_937910335.1 uncultured Gimesia sp.
GGCGCCGGTTGGAAATCACCGTTGGCTGTCTGATAGGGTAAATGGGCCGAGTATTCTTTGACGCCATATACGCCTAGTAATCTTGTTTTATTTTTGATTGCGAGTTGAGTGGCTTTTCTTAATCCACAGCTCCCTTCTTTGTTGGGAGTACGAACGGCGACGGTATATTTACCTTTATTTTTTACATCAACTTTCTTGAGCGTTTCTTCAGAAATATATCTCCAACCGGGTATGAAATTCGTTCCCTGTTTTTTTGCTCCTGCGGGAGTTTCGACGGTACCAAAGCCGCCGCCCAGTACGACATCCATTCCGGACAGCGGTTTTTCCGGGTGTGAAATCGAGGGCTGACCTAGCAGGTCACGGGCCAGATCCTGGTAATCATTTCGGTTTACATTATGTGCGTAGGCAGCGGCCGGCGTTGCGTGAGTGACAGGCACGCTGGTGACAACACCAATCGCGTAGCTTTTTTGTTGTGCCTCATGTGCAATGGTAGATACGCGGGCTCCTGTGGGATCGACATTGATGGCACTGTTATACGATTTAATGCCGGCTGTCATCGAAGAAGCCGTATTTGCCGAATCGGGATAAGCGTGTTCGCCGTAATTGTTTTTCACACTGCCGACCAGATATTTTTTATCGTTACCTGCAGTCCAGGGATTGGCTCCCCCTTTCGCTGCATTATAGCCGCCGCGTTTTTTGCCTCCCGGGTTAATGACGCTTTGTTGATTGACATCAACGGTCGTTCCATCATTATGAGGAGCCGTCACCATGTAGCCAAATTGTGATGTGCCCTTTGCGCGGTAATCCTGAAAATGCAGGCCGGTACCGCGACCACTCTTGTAGTTGTCTTCACCGGTATAGAAGAGGGCGGCTGCTTTCGTGGTCTGCCAGTCCATGCCATCAAAAACAAATAAAATGATGTTCTTCTTACCCGCTTTGAGAGCCGCCTGTTGCAAGTCAAAAAGATTCGTCTGATCGAGATATTTGGCTTCTGGATTCAGAGTATTCTCCGGCAGGAAACCATAAATTTCTTCTAACGATTTCTTATCACGGTAGGGGCTATTCTTCTTTGAATAGGAATTCAGATTAATTCCCTTCCCTTTTTTTCGGGTTCCAAATGTGTAGACAGGGATCAGGCGCAATGAGTGAGTCGACCATTGTGTATAATTTTCGGGATCAAAGCCCCAATGCGCAACGGGGCTTTTTTTGTTTCGAATTGCCTCCGTCTGAATTTTACGAATGTGATCTATGTTCGATTTCTCTGCCGAGACAGGTTTCTCTGCTGAAACAGGCGTGACAATGATCAGTAAAATCAATACCAGCAGGCCACTGGAAATGGCGCGTTTCATTTGATCCTCACAAGCAATGGAAAGTAGTAATGGAAAGAGTATGGGAAGGCAGGAATTCATTATAGCCAGACGGGTCTGGGGTTTGTAAACAGTCTTAGCGTGAAGCGTTGGTTAAGTTTTGAAGATTCAGAATTCGCGGCCAGGGTCAACCAGTCAGAAACTAATCAATCGTGAGTTTCTGCGATGTTAAGATCGAAAGCCCACAGGTTTCTTAATTCATTCTTTCATCATGGTGGGGGAGATCCGCTCCTGAACTCGACGAGACCGCGCTAGCGTATGTGTACGTGCGAACAATAATGCCTGTTTATTGAGCAATATTCTGGAATGGTATATGTTTTGCATTATAATGCGATTCTGCTTTCACATAGAATCTTTTATGTATGACAAACTCAAATCAGGAAACGAAGATGACTCCTCGGGAAGTGCTCGCCCTCTGTCGTGAACGGGAAATTCAGGCTATCGACCTGCGATTTATGGATTTTCCCGGAACTCAAAAACATTTCACAATTCCGGCTAAGATATTGGTGGAGAAGAGTTTCGAAGACGGCTTCGGCTTTGATGGTTCTTCGATGCGCGGCTGGAAGGCCATCAACGAAAGCGACATGCTGGTTGTTCCCCAACCTGAAACGGCGTTTGTTGACCCTTTTATGTCCAACACCCTGGTGATGACCTGCAATATTCAGGATCCCATTACGCGTGAAGACTATGCTAAAGATCCGCGCAATGTTGCCCGAAAAGCAGAAAGCTATATGCGGTCGACCAAAATTGCAGACGTTGCCAATTTTGGGCCGGAAGCCGAGTTCTTTATTTTTGACGATGTTCGTTTTGATCAGAATGAGCATGAATGTTATTACCATGTGGACAGTATTGAAGGTCAATGGAACCGAGGAAAGGCGGGCGGCTCCTCCAACGCCGGCTATAAAATTCGATATAAGGAAGGTTACTTTCCCGTTCCTCCCGCGGATACACTTCAGGAAGCGCGTACAGAGATGATGCTAGCGTTGATGGATTGCGGTGTGGAAGTCGAAGCGCAGCATCATGAAGTTGCCACCGGGGGCCAGTGTGAAATTGACATGAAATATGCGCCGCTGTTAAAGACGGCTGACAATTTGCTGCGTTACAAATACATTGTGAAAAATGTCGCTGTGAAACATGGTAAGACTGCGACCTTCATGCCCAAGCCACTTTGGAATGACAATGGTTCCGGGTTGCATCTTCATATGTCGCTTTGGAAAGAGGGCAAACCGTTGTTTGCAGGTTCGCGCTATGGGGGCCTCAGCGAGATGGGCATGTATGCCATGGGTGGTATTCTGAAACATGCGCCTGCACTGTTTGCGTTCTGCTGTCCCACGACCAACAGTTATAAACGATTGATTGCCGGCTACGAAGCTCCCATCAATCTGACTTACAGTTATCGTAACCGATCCGCGGCGATTCGTATTCCCGTGCACAGTCCGCATCCCGAAAATAAACGATTCGAGTTCCGTTGTCCCGATTCTTCTTCGAATCCCTATCTGGCCATGTCAGCAGTTTTGATGGCCATGCTGGATGGTATTCAGAATAAAATTGATCCTGGTCAACCTCTGGAAAAAGATATCTACGATCTGAAAGCAGATGAACTGGCCGAGCTGCCTGCAGTTCCTGATTCCCTCGAGCAGTCACTGCAGGCCTTGCGAGACGATCACAAGTTCCTGCTTGTCGGCGATGTCTTTACCGAAGACGTGATCGACACCTGGATCTGGTACAAAACCACTCAGGAAGTGGCGGCGCTACGCGAGCGTCCCCATCCTTATGAATTCGCCATGTATTACGATATTTAAATCGTGATCCGAATCGGGTTCTTAAAGCGACTCCCGTTCCCATTGAACGCTTTTCACCAATCGCGTTTTTTTGAATAGCACCACTTTGGTACTTTCATAACGAATTCCAATATCCTCAGTATCTGGTGAGAGGCCCGTCATGATAGTCCAGCGCTGAGGAACGGTATCGCCCAAATCTAATACAAAAATGAGATTTCAGATGCCTTCCTCATCCGGCTGTGTTATAATACTGGCCCTTCGGGCATTGTCCCGCCTTATTTGATCAACCTTAGAAACGCTCATAAGTCCTCGGAGAAGTCCTCATGAAACAAGCATTTGGTTTATTGTTTTTTGTTGCAATACTGCTTTCCCCTCGAATGACTCAAGCTGGTGAAACGGTACTTCATGAGGATTGGCAGGCGATGTCGCCGCGTGAAGAACTGCTTCCGAATATTTCCTGGGATGCCAAAGCGGGTCGGAAAGGTAAAGGAGCCTTCATTCTCCAGGCAGATGGCCGGGAAGGTTTGATGGGGCACATTCAGAAGACGTTGCCCGTGAAGGGAGGCCAGACTTATGAATTCAGTGCGTTCCGAAAATCGGACGGGATTGATCTCGTTCGCAGAGCAGGCGTAGCTCGTTTGAGATGGCTTGATCAGAAGGGAAAGCGTGTGAAGCGGGATGAGAAATCGTATGCATCCTATCGACCGGGTGAACGTCCTCAGGCGGAACCCGAATTTCCCGCCGATCAGGAAACTCAGTCTGGCTGGACGAAAGTCTCCGGACTTTACCGGGCACCTACAGATGCGGCTCAGGTTCAAATCGAATTGCATTTTCGCTGGGGGCCACCACATTCGAAAATTCAATGGAGTGATATCCGCTTCGAAAAGTCCGCAGAGATAAAACCGCGCATCGTGCGGCTTGCTACGATACATCATCGTCCTCAAGCAGGAAAATTACCCAGTGATAAACCGGCACAGTTCGCTAAGTTGATTGAAGAGGCGGCGGAGCAGAAAGCAGACCTGGTAGTACTTCCCGAATCAATTACGGTCTATGGCACAAAACTGCCCTATGCCGAGTGTGCAGAGGCCATTCCTGGTCCTTCCACTAACTATTTTGGTGAGCTTGCCAAAAAACATGATCTGTATATCGTGGTCGGTCTTTACGAACGCGCAAAGCATCTGGTTTACAACGTTGCCGTGTTAATTGGTCCGGATGGAAAAATTGTCGGCAAATATCGAAAAGTGACACTACCTCGCGGCGAGATCGAAGGGGGAGTTACACCGGGTAGCGAGTATCCTGTTTTTGAAACCCGTTTTGGAAAAGTGGGCATGATGATCTGCTACGACGGGTTCTTTCCGGAAGTGGCACGCGAACTGAGTAAAAATGGCGCCGAAGTGATTGCCTGGCCTGTATGGGGTTGTAATCCGATGCTCGGTGCGGCACGTGCTTGTGAGAATCATGTTTACGTCATCAGCAGTACTTACACAGACACGTCTTCTAACTGGATGATCTCTGCGATTTATGGTCTGGACGGTAAACCCTTGGCGCAGGCTAAAGAATGGGGTACGGTTGCCATCACTGAAGTTGACTTGAATCATCCGCTTTATTGGCAGAGTCTGGGAGATTTCAAATCACAAATCGAACGGCACCGCCCGGAAGTAGCTACGAAGCCATAGCAGATATTCTGAGTGGACCTTGCAGATTGTCTTTTTCACAATCTACGCAATTCATTTAGTCGTTTACGGGAAGCAGTCGGCAATGTTTATGATTGTGCCTCCGCCGCCTGTATTAACCG
Organism: uncultured Gimesia sp.; assembly: GCF_937910335.1. GTDB lineage: Bacteria > Planctomycetota > Planctomycetia > Planctomycetales > Planctomycetaceae > Gimesia. The sequence continues at coordinate 4,944 of NZ_CALEMX010000513.1, forward strand.
TGGCACCGTTGTTGTTTGTCGAGAGGTTAGGCAGGTCTTCCACGTTGATGGTACCGCCCACGGCAGCAAAGAAGTCGAGAGACGTATTAGTTGTATTTCCCGATGCCTCTACACAGAGTAGATGAGGCGAGCCGACAAACACGTCGAGTCCTACTCCACCAATACCACCCGATAAAATATTGTTATTGACCTGGATGCGGGCAGCGCTGGCTGTGCCACTATCCATGAGCACTTCGATACTATCATCAAAGAGACCACCGGTCTGTGCAATCAAGTTGTTTGTGACGAAGATATCGTGATCTGTACCACGATCAATGTCCAGCGAGATCCCATCGTCAAACAGTGCTGCAAGAGCATCATCAGAAATGGTGTTTTGGTTGATGGTGGTGTTTGTTGTGCCAGTCGTATTCAGACCGAGATAGATACCCGTTCCAAACAGATTGACCAGATCATCCGAATCGATCGTATTATTAGCGATCGTTGTTGTGGCTGACCCTGAATTGTAGACCACACTAATACCATCTCCGAACACACCTGCGGTATTTTGGATCGTGTTGCCGGTAATGGTGGTCGTCATGGCACCGGTTGAGTTACTTGTGTAATTTATTCCATCTCCAAATGCATTCAGGATACTGGTAATCTGGTTGCCTCTAATGCGTGTTGTTACATTACTGGCTCCTGAGGTAGAGACTTCGATTCCCGTACCCGCTAAGGCAAGCACACTGGTGATGATGTTATTGTCGATGTCGACGGTCGCGTCTCCATTGATACTGACATCAATGGCGTCATCGAAGGCGGTCAGAATACTCCGGATCGTATTTCCGCTGATGGTACCGTTGCCGGAACCATTTGTGACTGCGATTCCATCAATGCCTGCATCATCGATTGTATTGGACGAGAAATTAAAATTCGTGACATTCTGGGCTAAGATACCTTCATCCATGGGCGTGTCAATGGTCGTACTCTTGATGGTAATGTTTTCTGAATTAGAAGCATAAACCCCGCTCCCTCCACTATCGGTGATAGTCCCGCTGTTGAGAGCGAAACTGCCACCCGTCAAGTTGTCAATCCGGACGGCATCGGTGCCGGAATCTGTGCTGTTGAGGTTGTTGATCGTAATATTCGCGGTACTGTTACTGACATTAACAGGAGACGTACCATTTGTCGTTGTGACTTGTCCAAACAGTATTGTCCCGCCTGCATTTTGGATATCGATGCCATTTCCGTTGGTATTGGTAATCGAACTATTGGTGAAGGTGACATCTCCACTACCCCCGGAAATCGACACGCCGAGCCCACCCGATTTGGTAAGAGGCGTCTGGTTGAATGTGGCGGGGCCTGTTAAATTTGAGAGGCTGATTGCCGTACCGGCTCCGGTATGATTGATCGTATTATTAGCCCGCATTTCCCAGATGACTTCCCTCGCTTTGGCACGTAATTTGCGCCAT
>NZ_CALEMX010000514.1 GCF_937910335.1 uncultured Gimesia sp.
GCGCAAATTACGTGCCAAAGCGAGGGAAGTCATCTGGGAAATGCGGGTTTAAGAAGCTTAAAATTGAACCAGGATTGCAACGGACATTAACCAAGCATTTTGGCTCGGTAGCAGACGTGATCAAGGGGGTTCAGTTAAAAGATCGAATCAGTTTCTATGCTTCAGATAGCAACTCAAATCTCTGGGAAATAAAGATTCCGGATTTAAGCATCCTTACTCACAAATCCGGTTCATCAAGTAGTGCGCTATAACTGCGGAGAGTCATGCCTTTTTTTCATTGTTTGTATTTTGAGGATCACTAAGTGGCCTGGCCTGAGATCACCATCGAAGATTTGCCTCCCAAACGCGACGATGAACCTGTGTCGCTACGGGAGGATATACTCGATGAACTGACGGACCATTTTGTGTGTGCTTTGAATCGAGAGTTGTTGAAAAATCCGGATGAGCAGACTGCAAAACAACGCGTATTAAATCAGTTTGGTGACCCCGTCAAAATTGCCCGCCAACTTTGGTTGGAGGCGATGAAGGAGAGAATCATGTCTCAACGTATTATGACCGGAATTTCCGCTGTGATGGCTGTTTGCAGTATTGCTGTCGTTGGTATTGCCTGGATGCTGATGAGAGACAGCCAGGGCGTCAATCAGAAAATGCTGGCACAACTGGCGGTGATTGCTGATCGGCCTCAAGCTGATTCGACGGTTGTGAAAAGCTTGCAACGTACCAATGAAGCGATCGTACGCGAATTGAAAATTCTGGCGGAATCACAAAGACCTTCCCAGCAATCAGGGGGGATGGGAAGTGGCTTTGGATCGATGATGGGGCAGAGTAAAGAGCCGTCCGGGTCGAAGGGGTCCAGAACGGATAGGCTCGGGATGGGAGGCTTCGGGATGGCTAAGCCTGATGAACCTTCTAATATTAACCAGCAAATTCTCAAGCAATTAGAACAGTTAAATAAGAAATCAAATTTACAGGATGGTTCTACGTCTGAAGTGATGAACCAGATTTCGTTTCAGCTTGTGCAGAAAAAGGAAGACGGGAAACCAGCCATCGGATTTATCGGCAGTTTGACTAAAATTGGCACAGATGCTTTTTCGTTAAGTGCAACAAGCGATGAGAAGGGAACACTCGATTTTGGAAAACTTCCCTGGGGGAAATATGATTTATCGTTGAAGTCTCCCTGGAATGAAAAGTGTCAGTTGTCGAGACTCACGATGATTCCTGGCCGTAGCTATTCCCAAACAATCGTCTGTCCTGTTGCCCCTCCTGAAGAGGTTCCCGTCGAATTTCAGGTCAATATGAAAAAGAATTCTGGGGAAGAATGGCAGTATCTTTTGTGTGATTTTCGTAATCATGATTATGGGGCCGATCCTATATCGTTCCGCCTGCAGTCTTCGAGGAAAATACAGAACGACTACTGGTCTTTTTCGCATGATTTACAAAAACAGCCAGAGCGTGGTGTTTATTTGATTGATATCAAAAACAATCAGGTGATTCCATGTCCTATGACAGTTAAGGGGAAATATAAAAACCTCGATCTACAGGACATAGTCTGGCAAAAATCAGCGATCGTGTTGCAGGGGCAATATATTAAGCCCGTTGTATACCTTATTCGAAAGCGTGAACTCTCCAAGCTGTCTGAGATAAATTCATTGAAGAACATTGGAACGATTACCAGTTCATCTCTGGAGAGTGAAATAGAACCTGAATTTCAAATCTATACTAAAGTTGTCTCCGGATTATTCTTAGATCCATTTGAGAAACTGAAAATAGCACCGCAACTTCAAAAAAAATTGGAACAGATGGGTGGAGCTGGTGTAATGAACGTGCTTCATGGGTATCACTACAAATTTTCAAGAGCTTACGGGTACTATTTAGCCACCAAAGCAGGACCCAATGTTTGGGAAATTAACGTTCCTAAGATGAGATTCATTTCTGGGGAATCCGGTTCATTAAAATAAATGCTCGCTGACCGAAAAACAGACAGTCGGCAGGTCAACAAACAAAACCGAGGAGTACAAAGTGGGTTGGCCTGAAGTGAGCATTGAAGATTTACCACCCGAGCGCGACGATGAACCCGCGTCGTTACGGCAGGATATTCTCGATGAGCTCAGTGAACATTTTTGTGTGCTTTGAATCGAGAGCTGTTAAAGAATGCTGATGAACAATTGGCCCGTCAGCATGTGCTGAATCAATTTGGTGATCCCATCAAAATTGCTCGTCAACTCTGGTTTGATGCGATGAAGGAGAGGATGATGTCTCAACGAATTATAACCGGTGTTTCTGTCGTGATGGCTGTTTGCAGTATTGCTGTCGTCGGTATTGCCTGGATGCTGATGAGAGAGAGTCAGGGCGTCAATCAGAAAATGCTGGCACAACTGGCGGTGATTGCCGACCGTCCACAAGCCGATTCAACGGTTGTGAAAAGCTTGCAGCGTACCAATGAAGCGATTGTACGCGAATTGAAGGTCCTGGCGGAATCGCAAAAACCTTCCCAGCAATCGGCAGGGATGGGAAGTGGCTTCGGATCGTCGATTGGCGGGGGAGAAGGTGGATTTGGAGCGATGGCAAAGCCTGCTGAACCGTCTAACATCAACCAGCAAATTCTCAAACAGTTAGAACAGTTAAACAAAAAATCAACCAGCCAGGGTGGTTCCACTTCTGAAGCGATGAACAAGATTTCGTTTCAACTTATGCAGGATAACAAAGGCAAAAAGCCAGCCGTCGGCTTTTTCGGCACGTTGACTAAAATTGGCACAGATGCCTTTTCACTGAATGCAACAAGCAATAAGTACGGGACGCTCGATTTTGGAAAACTTCCCTGGGGGCGATACGATTTATCATTACAATCTCCCTGGAATGAAACGTCTCGCATTTCAAGGTTTGCAGTGATTCCGGGTCGGAATTATGTTCAAGGAATTTTTTGTCCGGTTGCTGCTCCGGAAGAGGTTCCCGTTCAGTTTCAAGTTGACTGGTCGGAGAAACAAAAATCGGATGATCTGGTATTCATCTGTGACTTTCGTACAACGTATCAGGCAAGGGGAGGCGTCACCATTTATGAATTCAGTAGCTCCCGTAAAGCGGGTGACGTATTCTGGCAAAACGATCAGAATGATACGAATAGTCATCCACGGGAACCAAGGGGCATTTATCTCATCAGCGGTAACAATCAAGTGAGTCGTTGTCCTGTGGACGAAGCGGGGAAATTTATTGACATTGATCCAGATACGCTCGACGAAAAGCCGTCGATCAACATGTTCGAAGGTGATTCCTATCAACAGCCAGTCATCTACCTGATTTCAAAGCAGGATCTGAAAAATCTTTCGCAGTTAAATTCTCTGAAGATGTTTGATGTAATCGACAAAGACAGAGCCAGAGTTTTTACATACAATCCACTTAATCAACTGCAAAGGTTTGGTATTAACTCCGGTGATGGTCTTGGTGGTTTTGGTGGTAGTCTCGGTAGAAAAAATAAACTTGCCTTTGTTCCATCCACCAAGATTCTGGTGCCTTTCAAAAAGAAGGATACCTCCGCTGATTCTGCTAATCTGTTTGATGTAATCTCACGCCAAAAAATGATCGACGGAATTCAGTTACCCGAACTGTTAAGCTATTCCGTTACTAAAGATCAGCCCAATGTATGGAAAATCAAAATTCCAGACCTGAAACTAAAGGCGATTCCTGAAGGAGCCGGTTTTGGTTCCTTTGAGCGGTAAGTGTTCAAGTGAAATTCAATCCCGGCGATTTCATTTCTTTGGGTGTGACTTTATTTCTGCTTCATTGAATAGTAACCCGTAACGGGGAAGAGCACCGGTTTTGTCATTGCTCAAAATTAATGTGTACAAAGTGACTTGTCCTGATAGCATGTAATTATTCAGATTGCGATCTTGCGAAAATCGCGGTCTAACTCTGATTCGATGCAATGCAGGAATAGGCCATGTCGAAAAAAATAATAGCCGTTGTTTCCCTTGTTCTGGTTATTTGCAGCATTTCCGTTGTTGGTCTGGTCTGGACTTTGGTGAAACAGAACCAGGAAGTCAACCAGCACATACTGAAACAGTTGGATGAAATAAAACAGGTGCAGCAGAGTCAATCTGTTTCTGCATCTGATTCATTGAGTCAAGTCGCGTTTCAGCTCGTTCAGGATAAGAAAGATGGGAAACCGGCTGTTGGCTTTAGAGGTAAGCTGACAAAAGGTGGGAAACAACTAGATACGTTTGCATTGGAAGCAGTCAGTGATGAATCGGGAACGCTCGATTTTGGAAAACTTCCCTGGGGAAGATATGATTTGGATTTGTGTGCCCCCTGGGGAGGCAGTTCACTTTTTCGCTGGTCGAGCGGAGAATCGTATCAGCTATCAGATCTGATGGTGTTACCCGGTCGAGATTTTCCTTCCTCCACAATCGATTGTCCGGCTGCGGCACCGAAAGCGGTTCCCGTGAAGTTTCAAGTGACTTGGCCTGAAGGTCTCAATACAGATAATTATTATTTGTTATGTGACTTTAGTGTTAAATCTGGTGATAACGAAGTTCTGTTCGCGAGCACGCGGGTGATTCAACAGGAGACCTGGCTTTATATACACAATGATATGACTCGATTTGGTGTCTTTCTTATCAATAATCAAAATCATGTACAGAATGATCTGACACTAAGTCTAGTTTTTGGTTTTGAAGATTTTATGCCGGAGAAATTTGCAGTAGAGAAACCATCGATAAAGATGCTGGAGGGACAGTATATTTTACCTGCGATTTATCTGGTTCGAAAAGATCGTTTAAAATCAATTTCGAAAGACTTAGCGAATAATGTTTACAGTGCAGTATTAAATCATGAACGAGACAGGTTAGTGTTTTTTCAGCCTCTTCCCAAATTACGATCTTTGGGTGATTCTTTTAAGAAAGATAGAACGACCACGTTTCTGTTTCCATTTCATAAGAATGTTTTTGCCACTGATGATCCTCCGGATTCAAAATCACCGCCCAAGATTAAGATTGCGAGTGGGATTGAATTGTCAGAATTGTTGGAATTTCATGCTACTACACATCAGGACAATATTTGGAAAATCGATTTACCTGAGTTGAAAAGTCTCATTATTCCTGAAGGAATTGGAGGGACGGGGACGGGTTTGTATTAACGGGGGCTTGTCGTTCAAAAGATGTTTCTGGTTTCCTCCCAAGTGAACTATCAAATCGAAGCCTACCAGGCGGGCGGACACATGGGTCTTCCCCTAGTGCGCCTGCAAGCGCATCGAATCAGCGA